>JAGAAW010000061.1 GCA_017615055.1 Fibrobacter sp. | reverse complement strand
GAGTTCCTAGTTACCAGTTAATAGTTACTAGAGGAATTCCAGAAAAAACTTCTTGTTTTTTGGTAATTCTAGTAACTAGGAACTTAGAACTAGTAACTTTCACTATTTTTTTGAAAAAAATGGTGAACACCCCTTGACAAGGGCCAAATAATTTTCTCTATTTGGCTCACCTTTCGGGGTTATAGCTCAGTTGGTAGAGCGCCTGCATGGCATGCAGGAGGTCAGGAGTTCGACTCTCCTTAGCTCCACGAAAAAGACTCGTTACAAAGCGGGTCTTTTTTTATACCCCTTCCAACCTGTGCTGGGCAGGACCGCCGTAATATTTATGTATCTTTCCATACATGAATACGGTTTTGAACAAACTTGCAACCCTAGCCCTCGGTTGCGCATGCGGATTCTCCTTTGCGCAGCAGTCCCCCTGCAACGAGGAAACCATGGACGCGTTCGCTTACGAGGACTGCCTCGCCGAACACAACCTGCCCGTTCCCGGTACCGAGCAAAAGGCCCCTGACGGCCCGAAGCTCACCATCCTCTCGAACAAGGCCGACTACAGCCCCTTCAAGAAGGACGCCTACCTCACCTCGAGTTTCGGCGAGAACCGCGGCACACGCTACCATGCGGGTTTTGACTTCTCCACGCAAATGGAAGAAGGCTGGGTCGTCTACGCTCCCGAGAACGGAACCGTTACCGAACTGAGCGTTTCCCCGTTCATGTACGGCAAGCTCATGCTTTTCAAGGGCGAAAGCGGCAAGACGTGGGCGTTTGCGCACCAAAGCAGTTTCGGCAAGCTCGACGAGATGGTGATGGCAAAGCAGTACGCCACCAAGAAGAACGACGTGAAGGTCAAGCCGAACGTACACTACAAGAAGGGTGACACGCTTACATTTGCCGGGAGCAGCGGCATCGGTAACCCGCACCTGCACCTGGAAGTGCGCCTCGACAACGACCGCATCATCAACCCCGTCCGTGCAGGCACAATCATCAGCGACACCATCGCACCGCAGATTTTCGGGGCAGCCGTATGGCAGGGCAACGAATTCGCGACAACCAGCGCCGAGGCGTTCAGCAAGGGCTGCGCCGTCAACCCGGTCAAGAACGAGTTCCCGCTCCACATGGCAATCAAGATTGCCGACTACAGCCGCGAGCCCAAGGACAATCCGATGTCCATCCGCCGCATAGAAGTGTGGCGCTACGACGAGAAGGTCTTCAGCAAGACATACGACACGCTCAGCTACAAGAAGATGGTGAACATCCGCGACGAACTCTTATGGGCCGAAGAAGCCGACACCGCCGGCGACTGGCACTACATCGGTTCCAGGATTGCCCCGCTTTCCTCTTACCGCCTCGAGGTGGAAGACTTCGCAGGCCACGTCACCACCCACAAGTTCACGCTGCACCCAAAGTGCAAGGGCAACTCGCAACTCGTGACGACCAAGTTCCAGACATCGCCCCTCTACACCTTCCTCGCAAAGCCCATGGTCGATCTGTTCCGCTGCGAATCGGGATACACCTTCAAGGCCCTGGGCAGCAAGGACGCGACACTTTCCGAAGACCTGTGCAAGGTATTCAAGCACAAGCCCTCGCTGCTTGCTAAAATCGTAGAGACCTACCCCGACCTGAAGGCTATCCAATACAGCGCCGACGCGAAATCAACCGGCAACGGGCGCGAGGTTGACGAGACCATCGCCGTGTTCCCCTTCGGCAAGCACCAGACCAGCATCAACTGGAATACAAAGATTGGCGACATCGCCGTTGGCCAGAAGATTAGCGGCATCCCGGTCGGGCCCGATTCCGCAATCCGCGTGCTCGCCGTGACCCGCACCCGCACCGACAGCGTGGACTACCTGGAATTCCACCCTAAGGGTCTACAGTTCCGCGGCAAGTGGGACGTGTGCATCGAGAACCCGGATAATCCCGCACCGCTCTACTGGCTGGGCGAAACGACCCGCAACTGGTTCATATTCAGCAAGCAGACCGCCGGCAAGAAGCGTTGCGCAACCGCGAACGAACTGCGCGACATCGCAAGCATCCAGAACGAAGAGGTTCCCACACTCGGGTTCCCCTACTGGGCCGATGCGATGGCATTCGGGATAAACCAGCCAGTGCTCAAGATCCCGCTGGTCTACAAGTACGACGGCATCGCCAATGGGGACGCCATCACCGTAAAGTCGGGCAAGAACTGGATCGCGGCGGAATACGATTCCGAACCGCGCGAAATCGTCATCCTCGCAGAAAAGCTCCCCGAGGCAGGCGAAAAGATCAACATCCAGATCCAGGACGAAGCAAAGCACAAGGTCAGCTACGACATCACCATTCCGGAGATGTAGCAGACATTCTCAATTCAGGGAACAAACAGCGTTTAGGGGATAAGCGCTCGCTTAGGGAAAGAACTGCGCGGCGAACTAGAGTTCGCCGTAATGTACCAGCGTACGCCTGTTGTTTAACGCCGCACGGATAATATCGCGGATGGCACCCTGCATGAGCGGGAAATCCACCGGGTGAATCGCCAGGCGCGGAATACCCACAGGCAGCTTCATGATCAGCGAGCCGAATGCAACAGAAATCTTTTCTAGGCACGCGGGCAGCCCCGCGAAGCTTGCGACCGGCGAGGCATAGCGGAACCCCTTCGCGGTCGTAAGCAAGAAGCGGTCCTCGTAGAGCATCTTCGATGCACGCACCTGGCCCGGAAGGAACCTGTTCGAATACCACGTCGGCGGGACAAAGGCCGCAGGCCTTGCGTGGGCAACGGCACTCGTGGAACCATCCGCAGAAAAAAGATCGTTCCAAGCCCTGAGGCCACACTGCAACAGACGCGAGGACTCATACTCGCAGAGCCCGGCAAATTCCGCCTCGCCGCCCGTGAGGCTCATGCCCACAAGGCCCCTGTAGCTACGGCCCTGGCTAAATTCCGCCTTGTGCTTGTAGCCGTGCAGGGCAAGTTCAAAGCCTTCCGATTCCAGCTGCAAGAGCGTTTCGCGGAACTCGCTTATCGATTCCGGCGTAGCACCGTCGGTGCAGGGGATAACGAGCAGGCTGAAACCGCGACCGCAGAGGTCCTTCAGCGAGCGGATTTCGGGAACGACCTTCCGGTAATTCCAGACGCTGATATCGTGAAAGCAGAGGAGAAATTTGCGAGCCATATAGGGAATGATAGTAATTTACTATCTTTCGGCCTATGTTCGAATCTATTATTCTAGGCCTTTTGCAGGGTCTCGCCGAATTCCTCCCCATTTCCAGTTCGGGCCATCTCGTGCTCGGGCATGAACTCTTAGGCATGAACGAAGCAGGAATGTTCTTCGACATCATGCTCCACGCTGGCACACTGCTTTCCATATTCGTGGTGTTCCACAAGAAGATTACCGACATTATCGTGGGTTGCCTCCACCGCGACCGCAACCAGCTCCGCGAAGCGGGCTACATCATCCTCGCCTCCATCCCGACGGCGCTTATCGGCCTCGGCTTCAAGGACGTACTCGAGGGCCTATTCGAAAACCCGCGCGCCGTATGCGTTGCGGAACTCTTTACCGGCATCCTGCTGTTCACCTCGCAGTGGGGCCCGACGGGCGCCAAGCACCCGGAAAACGAAGGTGTCAAGATGAACTGGTGGCGCGCCCTCGTGACCGGTACCGTTCAGGGCATCGCCTGCATCCCGGGCATCAGCCGCAGCGGCTCTACCATCAGCGCCATGATGTTTATGGGCGTGAACCGCAAGTACGCTGGCGAATTCAGCTTCCTCATGAGTATCCCCGCCGTGGGTGGCGCCGCACTGCTCGACTGCATCAAGTGGGCAAAATGCCAGAGTGCAGAAAAGGTCGCGCAGATGGCCCTCGAGAACCCCGAAAAAGCGCTTGCCTGCAAAGATGCAGGCAGCTTTACCCCCGAACTCCTCGTGGGCATGGTCGTGTCGTTTATCTTCGGGATTATCGCCCTCAAGTGGCTCATGAACTTCGTGCAGAAGGGCAAGTTCCAGCACTTCGCCTGGTACGTATGGGCCGTGGGTATCCTCGGGCTGATCTTCCTGTAGTAATTTAGCCGCCCATCGGTACGACGATGTGCCATCTGCCATTGTCGCAACGGTACATCCACTGGCCCTCAATCACTACCGATTTGCCATCCTGATTGCAGGGAACCGCATCAGGCAGGACTCTCGGGCTACCGCTACAATATTTCATTATGCCGAAATACATGCAGAGGTCCGCATCGCTGTACCCGCACCGTTCCTGGGTGATATCGCAGTCCTTGGCCGCAATCCACATCCCGGCAGCGCACATGTATAGCGAGTCGCCGTTTGCGCAATCCGCCTTGAGCGCGTAATCGGGGGCGTCGCAGTCCCACCTGCTTGCGCTGTCGCTATCGGAAATGTGGATGCACATATCCGCATCCTTTACCCAGAAGCCATCCGTACACGTGTAGGCTTCGTGCGTGAAGCAGTCCTCGGCATGTTTGCCTTCGTCACCGAAGCACCAGGGGTCAGAATCGCTATCAGGAGGCACGTCACTCATGTGAATGCACGTCTCGCCGGAATTTGACGAACTGGGTTTCCCCGCAGAAGATGATTCCGGAATCACGACCGACGAGGAACTTTCACCGTTTTCAACGCTTGAACTGGAAACTTCGACGATAGACGAGGAACTTTGCTCCGGGCAGTATTGCTTCTCGCCCATTCTACAGAGTTCTTCGACGGTATACCCACATTCCGGATCGAGCGCTTCGCATTGGTTCGAAACGGAACTGGAATCGTCTCCGCAGGCGATGAGCCCGAATGCGGCAATCATTACCACGGAACTGATCGTCAAAACATCACACTTCATGCTTTATTCTCCGTTCGCGTTACCTTGTCGGGGGCGGCAAGAATTCGTACTTGCCGTCACGGCATTGGAAGTCACAACCGTCCTTACTGATCCATGAAGTTTCAGGATCCCTTTCGTTGCAGGTCGTGCCAATGATGTCGCTCTGCCAGCAATCCTGGAAACCGCCCGAGCCGCAGTCCCTATCTTCGGGGCAGTTGTAGTAGCTCATGCGGTCCACCCACCTGCCTTCAACGCAGATGTAGTTGACAAGGCTGTAGCTCGTGGAATTCTCGTTATCGTATTTCCTCAAATCGCGGGATTCTCCTTCCTGGCAGGGCTCATCAAGCCAGTCATCGGTGCAGTATTCCCTCAAGTTGTAATCGTTGCACAGCTTGTAATCATCGAATCCGCACTTTTCCTTGGTGGTGTCGCAACCCGTCGCGTTGAGCCAGATTCCGTTGGCGCACATCATGTAGAAATTCTTGGCGCAGTCCATGGCGACATCGAATTCAACATCGCAGGGGTGCGGTTTCATCGGATCGCCGGTGTCGGTAATGTGGCGGCAGGTTTCATCCGCGACGGTATTCCAGCTACCGTTTTCGCAAACGTACACGTCGCTTGTTTCGCAGTCGGGAAGTCTTGTCCCCTCTTCTTCCGCCGTACACATCGGAATCTGGTACGTGATATGCAAACTATCAGCGAAGTGAGGCTTGTGCAAGCAGTTTTCCTTGGAACTCGACGAACTCGAATTCACCGCAGAAGAAGATTCCGGGTTTACCGTCGAAGAGGAACTCCCCGTGCAGTACTGAGTCATGCCCATCGCGCACAGTTCCTCGAGCGAGTACCCGCATTCCGGCATGAACGCGTTGCACTGCACCATAACAGAGCTGGAACTTCCGTCAACATCGCTACTCGACACCGGATTACTATTGCTCGAACCGGGTAAGCCATTCGTCTCCGAACTCGTAATTTCATCTGGAGCTACGGGGCTGCTGGAGCTATCATCGCCGCAGGCAACAAGCCCGAACGCGGCAAATACCGTTGCGGTGCCAAGCACCTTGATAAACTTTTTCTGATTCATAGTTTTTCTCCTTTCCTAAACTTATTCTTCTGCCAGTTTCGGCACAAACACATACTCGCCATTACGGCACTGGTAATCGCAGTCGCCCTGATGTATCCACTCGGTCTCCGCATTGTTCACGTCGCACGGCGTACGGACAACGGCTGCGTCGACGCAACGCAAAGATTCGTAGGTACCCCTGTACTTTTCCCACTTGCCTTCGTAGCACATGAATATTGTATGTTCTCTCGCTCCGGCGGCGGTTTCAACGTAGCCTTCCACGATGCTGCCATTCACCAGGCAGGTATCCCCTATGGTGGGGTTGATTTGCTGCCAGAAGCCTGCGCTCAAACATTCATATTCAAAGTTTCTTGCGCAATCAATGGTCCTTGCGCCGACTTCCTCGCGTGTGCACTGTTCGCCTTCATATGCGTTTTTAGCTCCGATTATACGGCTGCAGGATTCCGTTTCCTTCATGGGAGTCCAGTATGCATCGGCACAAACATACTCTTCGCCACTCCCGCAGTCGATAACCGTCTTCGGAGCGTTCGAGTTGCAGGGCACGCGACCACATTTTGTGGAATCTCCCGTGCACGGAATCATCGCCACGTTCAGACACTGACTTCTGTCAGCCAAGCTCCAGTATCTATTCTCGCACTTGTACACGCCCCCGGTTACGCAGTCTTCCGCCATCATCCCT
>JAGAAW010000060.1 GCA_017615055.1 Fibrobacter sp. | reverse complement strand
TTCGACCAGGACCAGTATGCTAGTTACCTTTCGGGTGCAGAAGACTGGCTCAAGAACTATGCGAAGGAATACGCGAGCGATGGCAACGTGACGAAGACGATTATCGATATCGCGAAGAAGGCGCAGCAGGTGGGCGTCATCAAGGGGTTCATCTTCCACCAGGGCGAAACCGATGGCGGCTACTCGGACTGGCCGAAAATCGTGAAGAAGACGCGCGACGATATCCTCAAGGCGCTGGACATGAGTTCCGATACGGTGCCGTTCGTGGCGGGCGAGCTTCTGCGTGAAGGCTGCTGCTATTCCGACCGCGTGTCAAAACTCCCGAACACGATGGACAATACCTATTACGCGTCGTCCGAGGGCCTGGGCGGTAACGGCCAGGACCGCTACCATTTCAATCACGATGCCTATGTGGAATTTGGCAAGCGCTATGCGGAACAGATGCTCAAGGCGGTCAACCGCAAGCCGGTAGAACCTGTCCCGCAGCAGCCATTCGGCAAGATTGAGGGCGATAGCGTTATCGCGGGTGAGCCTTTGAAACTCCCGGCCAAGATTGAGGCTGAAAACTACGACATCACGGGCATCGGTTCCGGCAATGCATCTTACTCGGATAACGATTCCGAGAACAAGGGCGGGGAGTACCGCAAGGACGGCGTAGATATCGAGAAGGGCGGTGACAACTACGCCATCGGTTACACGATGGAAGGCGAATGGCTGGAATACACCGTCCACGTTGAAAAACAGAGCGTGTTTAGCATTGATCTGCATTATGCGTCAGGTTCCGAGTCGTCAGGCATTAGCCTGTACTGGGACGACAAGGAATTAGTTCCTCCAACCACTTTGGAAAAAACAGGTGAGGATTGGAGCGTGTATAAAACTCAATATTTGAGGATTTTTGAAACCGATGTCAAAGATCACAAACTGAAAATACTGATTACGGGCAGTTACGTGAATATCGACTGGATCGAATTTACAAAAGTGGACAACCGAGTGCCCATTCGCCAGGACTTTACGGCAACCAAGACCCCTGTCACCTACGACGTATTCGACATGCTCGGCTCGCACGTGGGTCGCATCGATGCAACTAGCGCGCAGGATGTTTCGCAGAAGGTCCGTGCCCTTGTGAAAACCGGCGGCTCGTACTACGTGAAGTCGAAAAACGGCTCCACGATGGTACGCGTAAAATAGTTCGCATGCCGCAAATTTATTGAAAAAGCACAGTTTATTATAAATTTGTCCTGAATTAAAAGGGCCTGGTCGCTGCAACCAAGCCCTTTACTATATTTAAATTGAATATAATTGGATTCTTTTTTTATGAAAAAAAACTTTTTTCTCCCCGTCCTGATTGCGCTGGTTCCTGCTCTCGCTCAGGAAACGGCAGAAGCCCCTGCAGACTCAACTCAAGCCGCTTCTACTGATTCGATTCAAGCGGCTCCCGCGGCCGAAACGACTGCCGAAGCACCCGCCGAGGCTCCGCAGGCTGGTTCCATCTTCGTGCAGGACCCTGCGATTTTCCACCAGCGCCAGTCTGACCTGGAAAAATTGAAGGGAAACCTCGAGAACGTGAACGAGGGCCTGGATTCCCTGCTTAACGATGCGACCCGCATGGCAAAGATGAACGACCAGTGTGCTGCAATCAGCCTCAACGACGTGATGGGCGACGAGTGCTGGGCTTTCTACCAGGTGGAACTCCCCGCATTCGAGGAACGCTACATGAAGGTGACTGGCGAGGTTCGTCTGGGCCACATGGAGATGGCTCGCGGGCTTGCCGACCGCAAGTTGCAGATTGACGCGTGTGTCGACGCACTCCAGAGTTTTGCCTCCAGCAAGGACCAGTTCCTGAACCTCGACGGAAACGTGTTTGTCGAACCGCTTCGCGAGGGCTTCCAAGCGAATTACGACTTTACGCTGCAGTATGAACCGAACCACCGCAAGAACGCCTTTGCAATAGCCCAGAAGTGGGGCGAGACTTGTCGCGAGATGGTGGTGCGCCAGGATGGCAAGGGCTTTGCCCCCTACTTCCTTGACCGTTTGGAGACGCTCAACGGGGAACTTTCCCAGAAGGGCTCGCTCGCCGTCTACAAGACGGATTCCACCGGCGCTCTTACCGTTTACCTCGATATTTCTAAGCCTATCCGCAGTGCCTACTACCTCAACGGAGTGAAGCTGTTCCATAGCCGCCTTGCTGCGGGTTCCGTAAACGAGAGTAACTTGCGCGTCTCCTTTGACGGGGCTTCGGTTTCCGTGGGTGGCGCCGAGAAGGTGTTCAAGTACGACGGTACTCCAGCATCGTATGCCGGGTCTGTCGATTACCCGAACAGCACGTCTACGCTGAAGGGCCGCTGGTACTGGGAGAACAATTTCTCCAGCGAGAACGGATTGAAGGTTGATTTCGGCCCCGAGTTTGACGAGGATTCCCTGGCCATCGCGAAGGCCGCCGAGGCTAAGGCCGTTGAGGATTCCGCCGCCAAGCAGGCGAAGGCCGATTCCATTGCCATTGAGAAGCGCCGTGGCGTGAAGGCGTCCTTCCTTGCCGCCATTACAGGTGCCGGGCTTGTTTACGATAACGTTGCTGCTCTCGGTTATGGCCTTAAGCAGAAGGACCTGTTCATCATGCCCGATATCGCCGCCGCGGCACGAGTCAAGTTCACTTTCGGCGAGACTGCGGATGCGTTCCTTGCTGTGGGCGCGGGCGGTATGCTCGGGTTCGGCATAGGCAAGGATCTCGATATAGTGTATGTCGCTCCCCTGGCGCAGTTCGAAATAGGTTACAAGCGCATAGGTTTCCGCGAAACGGCCATTTTCCCCATAGCCGACAACGACGATGAGCAGTGGTTCCAGTTCCGCAGCGGCGTGTTCTTTACTTTCGGCATGTTTGGCGTAGAAGTTGGCCATTCCCTGGTGAATGACATGGGTAACGGCGCCTACTTGAGCGTGTTCTTGGGATTGTAGGGAGGGTGCTGAGATGAAAACGAATATGAATAACTGGTTTTTGATGGCTCTCCTGACCGGATTCGCGATGCTTGCGACATCCTGCACGATTTACAATGACTTTGACGAGGACGTTGTCAGTGCGTACCGTGCAGAACGCTCTCCTGCAGAACCGAAGTCTAGTTCCAGCGAAGAGGTGAAATTGTCCTCTAGCGAGGAGTCGAAGTATTCTTCTAGCGAAGAAGTGAAGAGTTCCTCCAGTGAAGAAGTGAAGAGTTCTTCCAGTGAAGAGCCGGAAAGTTCTTCCAGTTCCGAGGAGGTATCTAGTAGTAGTGTAGGCTGCCCTGAATCATTTGTGGATGAGCGCGATGGCAGGGAATATGCAATTGTGGATGTCTATGACAGAGGTTCCAGTACAAGCCGTTGTTGGTTTGCGAAGAATCTTGAATATGCACAGGAATTTTCCGAATGCTATGATGGCGAAGCAAAGAATTGCAAGACCTACGGCCGCCTGTACAGTGGCGACCAGTTGAACAACAAGGGGCTGAGCGCTGCTTGCCCTGAAGGGACTCATATTGCAACCCTGGATGACCTGAAGCATTTTATTTCGATGACTGGTTTGAAGGATTGCTCTGTCGAAAAGGGCTCCACGTGTGAAGAAGCCGCAATATATATGAAGAATAAGCAGGGCTGGAGTGATTCCGGCGCTAAGTATAGTCAGTCCGTGCTGGGCATGTTGCCGGGTGGGGCGCTTGTTGATGAAAAATATGCTTTGATTGGTGAAAATGGGTTCTGGTGGGTTTCCGACGACTCGTTCGATGCTGGCTATGGCTACATCGTATTGTCTGAGGGTGATCTGCTTACGGTGACGGACGTTACCGGAGAAGACCTTCCAAGTACGTATTATTCAATACGCTGCGTGATTGATTAAGGGGGCTTAAATGAATCCGAAATACGGCATACTTGTTGCTTTTTTTATGATGGCTGCATTCTGGGCTTGCTCAGACGATGTGGTATCGCAAAAGACGGAGTATGGAACGACCGGTGATGCGGCTTTTGTCAACGATATTGACGACTTGCCGGATTGCGATGAAGAACATGAGGGGGCCTTGTTTTGGGTGTCCTCTGAAAATGTGTTCCGAGTGTGCCGGGATGAACAGTGGTTTGCGGTAAAGTCTGCTGTTGAGAGCGAAAAGATTCGCTGTAAAACTGAAAAAATGAAAGATGAGCCGGGCTTGAAGGTCATTTGTGATGGGGATAGCGTTGGGGTCTTGCTGAATGGAATGGATGCGGATTCCGTGGTTTATCTTGACTCGACAACTTTGGCTAGCATGTTCGGCATAGACCTGGAAGCTGGGCAAGAAGAGACTGTCTTGGATTCGGAGCAGGTGGTTACAAGCGTGGAGGATGTTTCTGGATTCTCCCAAAAGGGACCTTTTTTGCAGGGGTCCGAAGTGGTTGCTTACGAACTACAGAATGGAAGAACCTTGAAGCAGACGGGCAAGCAGTTCCACGGGAGAATTTCTGATGACCGGGGCTCGTTCAATATCAGGACGATTAAGGTGGCTAGCCAGTACGCCTTTCTTGCGGCAAAGGGCTTCTACCGCAATGAGGTCTCTGGAAAGGCTAGTAATCAGCAGATTACGCTGAATGCGCTGACTGATTTGCGCAATCGCAATGTCGTGAACATAAATGTGCTGACCCATTTGGAATATGACCGCGTTATTCAGCTGGTTACCAAGGAGAATTATACTGTCCGCAAGGCGAAAAAGAAGGCCGAAGAGGAAATATTCAAAATTTTCCACATGGATTCGTTAAACATAGAAGGCGTGTCGGAGGATTTTTCTATTGGCGGAAGTGGTGCTGGTGATGCGGCCTTGCTCGCTATATCGGTTTTACTGCAGCGGGACCTTACCGAAGCAGTAATGCAGTCGCAAATAACATCGATGTCTGAGTCCATTGCCAAGGATGGCAAGTGGAATAATGATTCCATGAGGACTGCTATGGCGGATTGGGTCTCGGAGCTGGAGCTTACTGGCAAATACAGTACTGTTAAATCAAATGTAAAAGGCTGGAATTTGAGTGACAACGGCGTTCCGGAATTTGAACCGCTCCTTCATCATTTCTGGATAGAGGAGTATGGTATAGGCGACTGTACGAAACAGCGCGTGGGCGAGGTCGTTGCCGTTGAAAAAGAAAAATCTGCGATTGATAAGTCCGTTTCTTTGGTTCGCCTTGTTTGTGTTGATTCTTCGGAAGTGGGTTATACATGGCGGTATGCGACAGATTTGGAAAAGGATACTTACAAATGGGCGCTAGGAACGTCGGATGGAGTCTTGAAAACTGGTGATTTGACGGGTGCCAAATATTCTTATGACGCGTTAGAAAAGAAATGGCACTACGCGATGCCCATAGAAGAGATTCATGGGGGGTGCCGTCAAGAACTTTATGGACAGATAAAGCGAGTTGGTGAATATAATGTCTTTTATCGGTGTGTCGAGTCATCGCATTCCTGGGAACCCGTTTATGAATATACGGAAATAGATACGCAAGGATGGGGCGCTGGCGAAGATGGAGAATCCCGTTGGGGGGATACTTTGGGCGTTACTGTCATTGGCGGGTCGATTTGTCATTCCGGCATAGATGAGAATTATGAGGTTCAGAATTCAAAGACACTTCTGGCGAAGTGGAAGGGCGAATTGTATGTTGCAGATGTGTATACGTTCAAAATTGATGGCAGTTGGTGCGGATGTCGCTTGAGGGAATTTTACCCTGATGAAGATGATGCCGGTGAGTTGCTTTATGAAAGTGATGACGACGAACTCGTGCTGACATTCTGCAACGGAGGTGAACGGGCTTGCTACTATTATGATGGTACTGCCGAAAAGTGGATTCATGCATCCAAAGATCATTGTTTGAATGACCATAAGATAGGGCTTTGCTCGTTTGACAATCTAGGAGATATAAGGTATTCTGAACGCGATAACAAAGTATATGAATGCGTGAACTATAGAGATGAAGAATCTGGCGAAACCTCCATAATGTGGAAAGAAATAACGGACGATCTTGTTGCAAACACGTTTAATCTTGAATGTGAAGAAGATAAATGGGTAGAAGGCTTTTTTGACAAAAAAACGCACTTCGTCTGTGATGGCGGAAAATGGCGCAAGGCTACTGCGTTAGAAGAATATATTAAAACCCCCTGTTACTTAAAGAACCAGACGGATGAAAAGGAGGTTGACGGAGAGACATATGTATGTGTAAATTCTGCATGGCGGACAATGGAAGATGTGGTTGCAAACACCTATAATCAAGAGTGTGATGAAGATAAATGGATTTTGGGCTCTTATGCACCAGATTTGCATTTTGTATGTGATTATACTGGAACTGTACGCTACTGGCGAGATGCTACAGATTTGGAAAAAAAACTGGATAAGCCATGCTATTGGAATACTGTAGGCGAGGAGATAGAAAGTGGTTGGTATACATACAGATGTGGATATGGAGACTGGATTATTGACTATGGTTACTAGGAAAGGCGTTCTTTTACTCTTCCTCGTAATGTTTCTTTGCTCTTGTGGCGATGAAACTACTAAGGTCGTAGAAAATAAAACGCTAAATTATGAATCGTACGATACTATCGGAGACTTGCCAGATTGTACTGAAGAAAATCAGGGGCAAATGGCTTGGGTCGATGATGAATCGTTGCTCCGGATATGTGCAGACGAAAAATGGTATGCGATGGTGTCGAATGACTCGGTTCCAAAATCGCTGTTTTCTTGTTTCACGGAAATGAACGAGGATAGCTCCGGATATACAGTGATATGCAATGGAGATTCTATAGGCTTTGTCCGTAATGGAAAGCTGGTTGATGAAGGAAATAAAAGCGACGAAGGTTGCTCGGTATTGCTTGTTGTGGGGGATACGCTTGAGATTGCTTGCGATTCCCTCGTGTCTTTTCTTGTGAGAGATAGTTCTGGAGTCTTGAATCCGCAGGAAACAGGTTTGGATTCAGAACAGGTTGCCCTTAATCTGGAAAATATAGAGGGCTATTCTCAGAAGGGCCCGTTTGTTACAGGCTCGGAGGTTGTTGTTTATGAACTTCAGAATGGCAGGACTTTGAAACAGACTGGAAAATCTTTCCAGGGAAGCATCACTAATGATAAAGGTGCTTTCAATATTCGATCGGTAAAAATAGCAAGCCAGTATGCTTATTTGGTGGCCAAAGGCGTTTATTTGAACGAAATCTCTGGCGAAAAGAGTGATGCACAGATCCAGTTGAGTGCTATTACAGACCTGCGAAACCGTAACAATGTGAACGTTAATATATTGACGCATTTGGAATACGAGCGCATTGTTAATTTGGTCACAAAGAAGAAAATGTCGGTGGCAAATGCAAAAAAACAGGCTCAGTCAGAAATTTTTGACGTGTTCCACGTAAATTCAGAAAATTTCAATGGAGGTTCCGAAGATTTCTCGATTGGCGGAACGGGCGAAGAAGATGCCGCTTTGCTTGCCATTTCTATTATACTGCAAAAAGATGATAACACGGCAGATTTGTCCAAACGCATTAATGCGATATCTTCATCGATAGCGGATTCTGGTACATTTGATGCGTTGACCATGCTTGATTTGGCGAAATGGGCTGCATCTGCAGATAGTCTTGGTAATTTTGCGGAATATCGTGAGCATGTGAAGAACATGGGTTTGTCTGTGATGGTTGCTGATTTTGAAAAGTACATCCGCAATTTCTGGAATAGAGAATTTGACCTTGAAGAGTGCGATACTCTGGGAAAAATCGTTGCTGCAAAGCGCTCTGAACTGAAATCGTCTTCTTCTCGATTTATTTGCGAAGAAAAATATGGTATAAAATCTTGGCGATATGCCACAGTTGAGGAAAAGGATGTTTATGGCAAGGAGCCTTCCAGTGATGGTGCGCTAGACACGCTGGAATCGGGTAATGTCTATGTCTATGACAGTGTTTTGGCCATTACTAATGGAAATGGTTGGAGAACTGCGGATGAAAGGGAAAAGAAGTATGGCGGATGCAGAATGGAACTCGATGGTAAAGTAGTCATGGAAGAATGGGATTGGAATTTTGACTTTGAAGTTTGTAGTGAGCATAGTTGGGATTATCTCGATTACGTATGTGATGGAGAACAGCGTCGATGGATAGCCCCTCGAAATTGCTTTATGGTGGATACTTATGGATGGAAAGATTCGACCGATGGTAGTGTAAGAGGTGGTAATGCAATCGAGGTAACGGGTAGGCAATCCTGTTATGTGTATGACTCGCTCGATGGCGCATGGCGTGAAATAGATGCGGAAGTCTGCGGATATGGTGTGGGAGGGTGTACCCGTGCTCGCGTAGGTCGTTATTTTAAAAATGAAAATGAATCTTTTTATAGATGCGAAAAAGACTTGAAATGGAAAGAAGAAGATGCGTCTTTTGCCAAGAATATTTGGCTGCATGAATGCCTGCCTTGGGTTAAGGGTTTGGTTGATTCATTAGAATATTATGTGTGCAGAAATGGAACATGGAGAAAGGCTGACGAAATGGAAACGCTTGTTGGTACTCCCTGTTTTGATCAGGATTCCATAAGCTATTCGGCAGATTCTGCATATGTGTGCTATACGGGTGCCTATGTCAATGAGTTCTTCAGATTGCCGGCTTCTGGATGGAGACCTGCCGAGAGCCTTGATAAGCCAATGACGCAAAAGGACTATTTGAACGAAGAATTGACTTACGATTCCATTGTGGATTCTCGAGATAAGCGGGTCTATAAAACGATAAAGATTGGCGAGGATACTTGGACTGCCGAAAACATGCTCTACTTTGATCGGATGGTGATGAATGATAGTACGTCTTGTTATGGAGATCAAACGTCGGGCTGTGAAATGTGGCGTCAGTATTATTGGCCGGTAGCGATGAAAATAAATGGCCAGTATTTGTCATCAAGAGCCAGCGAACTGATTTCTGAGAACCATCAGGGTGTTTGCCCTGAAGGGTGGCATATCCCGTCCGTGGCCGAAAGTGAAGCCTTGCTTGCCGCGGCGGGATCTTTTGAGGCTCTCCTTTCTGCCAAAAGAAGGCTGGTCCATGGAGCAGAATTAGAAGATTTTCATGGTATTCTTTCTGGACAATCTATAGAAGACGTTTTGCATTTTATTACGGGTACAAATACAAGCGGATTCAGTGGCATTAGTGGTGCAGATACATACACCTATATTACGAATGGCTATGAATTTATCTTTGAAAAACCGCATTTAAAAACTTGCTGGTGGACATCAGATGAGGTGTCTAATGGTCGAGCATCTGCATTTTGTGCTAGCCTAGAAGATGATTTTACTCTGATTGAAACTCGCTCAAAAGAAGATCAACTTCCTGTTCGTTGTGTAAAAAATAGGGAGGGTGAAGAATAATGAAACGATTACAGTTGTTTTTTGCTCTGTTCGCCATTCCGTTCTTATTTGGTTGTGGCGATGACCAAATAAATGAAATTACCGAAGAGAATAGGCTGAGCCTGGATGTGTATTCTGATATTAAGGACTTGCCTGATTGCGATTCTGATGCTGAGGGCAAGATTGTTTGGGTCACCGCGAAAGAACGTTCCTATGCTTGTAGCGATAATGAATGGGTGGCTTATGCGAAAGGGATGACGCCGAAAGAACATTCTATAGAATGTTCTACGAGGGAACTTGAAGATGGTTCCGGTGTGAAGGTCGTTTGCGATGGCGATAGCATTGGAGTCTTGCAATATGGTGAAGATGGCGGGGCGGAAAATGTTATGTCTAAACCGGCATGCGTACTGCAGATGCTGACTTCTGATTCCTTGAAACTGGAATGTGACTCTTCGTCAAAATTGATGTCTATAGATGAATTGCTTGCCTCAATGGGGGAAAGCTACGAAGTTGTTTTCGATTCGGAACAGGTGGCTGTTCGGTTAGAGAATATCGATGGCTTTTCTCAAAAAGGTCCGTTCTTGACAGGCTCCGAGGTGGTGGCCTATGAAATAGAAAATGGTCGTACCCTGAAACAGACTGGAACCAAGTTCGAAGGTAGAATATCGAACGATGACGGTAGTTTCAATATTCGCTCTGTGAAATTGGCTAGCCAGTATGGCTTTGTTTCTGTGAATGGTTTTTACCGGAATGAGGTTTCTGGCGGAGTAAGCAATGTCCGAATCACTTTGAATGCGATTTCTGATTTTCGTAATCGAAATAGGGCTAATGTCAATGTGCTCACACACATGGAATATGCAAGAATCCTGCATCTCGTAACGAAAGAAAAGTATCGGTTTGCCGAGGCAAAAAAGAAGGCGGAACAGGAAATATGGAAGGTGTTCCGCGTAGAAGATGAAGACTTTTTGGATAATGCAGAAGATTTGAATATTGCTGGTTCAGGTGAGGGAGATGCCGCTTTGCTGGCTGTATCTATTTTGCTGCAGAGAGATGGGGATGCTGGTGATTTGCAGTCGCTAGTGACTAACATTGGTAATGCTATCGCAAAGGATGGTAAATGGGAAAACGATTCCCTGGATGCTGCAATTGCTGATTGGGCGGTTGCGGCGGATCTATCGGGTGATTATGCACGGATAAGGGCGAATATTGCGGAATGGGGCTTAAGTGCGAAAGTCGCCGATTTTGAACCCTATTTGCGAAATTATTGGCAGTCTGTTTTAGGTGTGCCCGCATGCTCTGACGAAAATGATGGTTCCATTGCGTTTGTGCAGAACAAAAAATCTGAATACTATTCAACGGATATTTCAAGACTTGCTATGAAATGCATTGCCGATACGCATCGATGGGTTCCCTTGACAGATGAAGAGAAGGATGTTTTTGATTGGAAGGATACATTGGATGGCGCGTTGAGGGTGGGAAGCGTTAATTCTACGATATTGTATGTTTTTGATAGTACTGGTGCCTTAAGCGGAAAGAAAGGATGGCGTCGGGTATCCGGTATGGTTGAACACGAGTATGGCGGTTGCCGTCAAGAACTTTTTGGCGATACCGTTTATATACAGGAAATCGGAAGAAACTTTGTTTGCGATGAGAACTCACATCGTTGGAAAGGTACAACGGCTTTTTCTGTGGTTAATCCTCAGATATGGCCTAAGGGCTCTGACGGGGATATCCGATGGAACAATGAACATACAGAGTGCGAAATTTTTGATGAACGAGTGGGAATATGGAGAATGCCTGAATCGGTCGAAGAATGCAATCAGCAACTGATGGGATGCACGTTTGACCGTGTTGGCGAAATATCTCACTCTCCAGTAGATGGATCGTATCAAGGGTGCTATCTTCGCTATGGCAGCTGGATGGCGTTCCGAGCGGAAGAAGCCAAAACTGAAGAAGCTTGTAGTCGTTATTGTGACCGCCTGCGTGATAGCCTGCATGTAGATCGAATTCCGGATAGCCTTTTTACGTGTAAATTGTGGGATCCCGATGGATATTGGGAATATGATGAAGCTATTGTGGCGAAGTATAGATATTGTGAAGGGTACTTGGAGTTCCCGAAATGGGTTTCGCTCAATGAAGATTGGGCTGATCGTTATTGGCAAGATTGTGATGGAAGGGATACTGCTTGGGGCAGAATCAATCCGGATATTTTATATGCATGCAAAAATGGTAGAATGGAACCTGTAAACGATATGGAAAAAATGCTTGGAGTGTATTGTCATGCGGGAGTGGTAGGCTCGTTAACGAGTAATAACAAATATGTGTGTAAAGATACGTTGCGTTATGGTCATTCTTATGCTTGGGTCTTGGCTACAATTTACGATGTGCCGCTAGGAATGCTCGACCGTTTTAACGATTCGTTGAATTATGGTGTGCTGGAGGATACGCGCGATGGCAAAACCTACAAGACCATCTCCATAGAGGGCTCTGGAACCTGGATGGCGGAAAACCTGAATTTTAGAGACGATAAAAACTACTTCTATCTTCGGAACGGCAAGAGGTGCGTTAATATAAATGGCGAAGAGTGTGCTTCTATGGAAACCGTGTATAATATGTCATGTTCGAAAAAAGATGATTCTGAGTGTTCTTATTTGGGAACAGTCTATACATGGAATGCCGCAATGAATATAGATAGCAAGTGGAATTACGAAATGGCATCGAAGGTGGATGGCCTTATAACAACTCCGCACCAGGGAATTTGCCCGGATGGATGGCATATTCCGACGGAAGAGGAGTGGCTGGGGTTGGTACGGGCATTCGCACCAGGGGTTGAATCTTTGCGCTATAATGATGCAGAGTCCTTTGTTTCCGCTTTTATTGCGCGGAATATTAATGAATGGCCGGATGCTACAAATGAAAGCGGCTTTACGATTCTGCCGTTTTATGAATGGACAGTAGGTTTTTATTATAAGGAGGTTATGACATATTCAACCTCCTATTACAGTTCGTTTATTTCTGCGACAACGCCTGCAATTAGAGTGAGTGATAATAACTTTAGTTATTATTCAAGTGAAGATATGGGCTCTGGCTCTGTTCGCTGCAAGAAGGACGACGCTGTCGAAGACGGCGATTAGTTAGTGCCGGTTGACGGCATTCCTGAACACCCGGGCGACTTCGTCCGGGTTGTCGCTTTTTAGCCAGGTGAGCGTCTCGGTGCCGCGGTAACTCCACGCGAAGATGTTGTCAATACCTGCGGCGTGGCTTTCCTCGACAGCGATGGCGAGGTCGTTCTCGCGGCCCGCCTCGATTTGGTAGGCCTTGATCCACATCTGTGTCGCCTTCCCGTAGCGGGCCGCGACATCTGTCAATTTGCGCGCGGTTTCCGCATACTTCTCGCGGACCCATTCTTCGGTGGCTCCGCGCTCCCAGTACGGGTCACTGGCCACCTCGTCTACGCTCGCAAGGCCTGCAACGCGGCCCCAGTCGTCGAGCCCCGCAGGGAACCACGGCGGGAGCATGCACACGCAGTTGCGCTTGCCGCGGGCGTGTACGTCCTCGGTCATTTCCTTCAAGAAGTCGATCAGGCTGTCTTCGCGGAACTTTTTCACGTCGTCGGTGAGTTCGGCAGGCATCTCGTACCCGAAACGCGCTTTGAACAAGCCGCGGCACTTTTCACAGCGGCAGCTCCAGTTGGCAAGCCCGCCCTTCTCGAAATAGAAGTGCGGCTCATCCCAGAAGATGGTGTCGACCTTTGTGGCACATACGGATTCAATCCACTTGTGCATGTAGGCGCGGAATTCCGGATGGTTCGGGCAGGCGGCCACCTTGGGCTTGCCATCGAGCGCCACCTGGCACATATCGTGATTGCGGGCGGTAAGTTCCGAATACGCCTCGCCGCCAAACACGCGGCCCACACCCCACGGGTTTACGTAGACCTTCAGACCCATATCTGCAGAGGCGTCCACGATATCCTTCATGGTGCCGTAGTAGTATTGCTGGTCTTCTTCGCTCCAGGTGTGGAGCACGGCATTGTAGCCGGCCGCCTTGATGTCGGCCATGTCGGCCAGAACGTGCTTGGGGGAGCGCACGCCAAAGTAACTTACACCTTTTATCATGTGTAGAATTTAGTATTTGAAACTTAAAATGTGGAAAGAATAATGATTGATGATTGATTATCTCTCATTATCCATTATCAATTATACATTATCAATTAATCATTTGCCCACTGCGGTGTGGGGGTCTTGCGGAGCACCTGTTCGAGGGTCTCGCGCCATTCATCCTCGTCGAGCGGCCTGCGAACCCAGTAGAGGCTGTTGTCCGGGTTTGCCTGGATAGGCATGGAATCCGGGACAATTTCCACGATCCACGATTCGGGAATGCTGCTGTGGAGGGTCTTGCTGAACGCCAGATTCACGTCTGTGGGGCGGTCGGCATGGTCGAAGATGATGAGGGACGGGGATTCGCCGACGATGAGCGCCGTTTCGAGGATTCCGGAAGCTTCTTCCACGGAATTGCAGGTGTACATCGTGCAGTCTTCCGCCATGTCGTTCTCGAGCAGCCAGCGGAGGGTCCACTGGCTCATCTTGTCGAGACTGCCGGGGGAGGACGGCGATATGAAAAAGATGTGTCCCATGCCCTAAAAGATAGGTATTTATTGCGGGGTGTGAATAGATTTTTGGGGGTATTTTCAAATTTTATTTTTTACCACACAATTATTGCCAACTTATCCACCATTTGTCGCCAAGATGTTTTTGGGGCAGTGCGGAGACTTATTTAAATTTAGGGCATGTTTGCTGATTTGGGTGAGTTCAAGTTCATTGAATCCGTGCTTAAAAAGTCGCTCCCGATGGGCGAGGTTACGCCCGGGAATAGGGCGTGGCTCCCTGTGGGCGATGACTGCGCTATGTTCGATGGCTGGCTCGTGACGAAGGACCTCTCGGTCGAGGGAACGCATTTCCGTATGGACTGGTCGAGCCCCGAGCAGGCGGTAGAAAAGCACATCGTGAGCAATGTCTCTGATATTTCCGCGATGGGCGGCGTGCCGAAATTTGCCGTTTGCGGAATCTGCATGAATAAGGCCTGGAGCGAGGATATTCGCAAGCGTGTAGGCGAGGCCTTTGCCGAAGGCTTTGCAAGGCGCGGGATAGCACTTATTGGTGGCGATACGGTTGCGGGCGATTGTGGCATGTTCAGTACAACGTTGTTGGGAACGTGCGTTGGCGATAAACCTCTGGTACGCTCGGGCGCAAGGCCGGGTGACGGCGTTTATGTCGCGGGTACACTAGGCAAGTCTGCCGCGGGCCTCTGGATTCTATTGAACCATCCCGAGGTGGCGGAAGAATTCCCGGCCCTGGTCGGGTACCACCTCGCCCCTGCGATAGACGAGCGCTCCGGTGCCAAACTCGTAGAAGCGGGTGTACGCGGTGCCTGCATGGATATAAGCGACGGGCTTTCCTCGGAACTGAACCATATCGCGGCTGCATCGGGCGTGGGGCTCGAGATTGACTGCGCCAAGATACCGGTAGACCCCGAGGTGGGGCGCCTGTGTGCGCGCTTCGGGCTCGATCCGCTCGAATTTGCTTTGAATGGCGGCGAAGAATACGAACTATTATTCTCAAATTCTTGCAAAAATGATATATTTCGTGAAAACGACCCCCTGCCGGGCGGAGTTTACAGGATTGGGACTGTCTTAGACGGTTCGGGCGTCTGTATGCGAGGCTTGGACGGGAATGTTTCGGTTATTAAAGCACAGGCTTGGTCACATTTATGATAAGTAACGTGAAAATGAACCTTGGTGAGTTGCTCCTCCGTCAGCGCGTGCTCGACGAAGACCAGCTGGCTCACGCTACATCCGAACACAAGCGTACGGGCATTCCGTTGGCGAGAATCCTTGTGCGCTTGGGCATGGTCTCCGAAGACACGCTCACGAGCATCCTTGGCGTGCAGATGCAGTCCACGACCAAGATGCGTATCGGTGAGATGCTCCTCGCGCAGGGCTACATCAAGCCCGAACAACTGGAGAAGGCCCTTGAGACGCAGAAGACTACGGGCAAGCGCCTGGGCCGCACGCTGGTGGAACTGGGCTATATGCCCGAGGAAAGGCTTGTCGAGATCCTCTCGAGGCAGTTCGAAGTCCCGTACGTGAAGCTCGAGAATTTTAGTATCGACCCGGACGCCTACACGTACCTGCCCGAAGAAATGTGCAAGCAGTACAAGATTGTGCCGCTGTTTATCTCGAAGAACGATGACGACCGCAAGGCCGTTCGCGAGGCACTCACGCTTGCGATGACCGACCCCACGAACATGCGCGTTATCCAGATCGTCAAGTTCAAGGTCAAGATGGAAGTGGATGTCGTGATGGCATCCGAAGTCGACGTGCAGAAGACCATCGAGCGTGTGTACGCCGGTCATGGCCCGCAAGAGGAATCGCTTGCCGAACTTATCGGTGAAAGCAAGGATGGCGAAGAACTCGAGACCGTGGAACGCGGTCAGGGCAATAGCGATGAACCTGAACTAAGTGACGAAGAAGGCCGCGCGGTCGTGAAGATCGTGACGACACTTATCCACGAAGCGATTGCGCGCCACGCATCTGATATTCACCTGGAACCGCAGGAAACCTTCCTCAAGCTGCGTTACCGCATTGACGGTGACCTGCAGGTGATGGCCCCGATTCCGGCACGACTCATGCCGCAGATTCTTTCGCGTATTAAACTCCTTTCCAAGATGGATATTGCTGAAAAGCGTAGGCCTTTGGACGGACGCTTTACCGTGCGCTACAAGGGGTCCGAAGTTGACCTTCGTGTGAGCTCGTTCCCGATTTCCCTGCGTAAGCGCGGCGTGTGCGAAAAGATCGTTATGCGTATCTTGGACCCGAACTCGGGTCAGTTCCCGCTGAAGGACATGGGCTTCGACCCGCGCGTGTTCAAGCAGTTTATCGACGCCATTAACGCTCCTAACGGAATTGTGCTGGTGACCGGTCCGACGGGTTCCGGTAAGTCTACTACGCTTTATGCCTCTATTCGCGAGATTCTTGATTCCACGATTAACATTTCTACCATGGAAGACCCGGTGGAATTGAATATCGATGGCGTTAACCAAGGACAAATTAACAACGCCGCAGGCTTTACCTTTGCGGCGGGCATTCGCGCCCTGCTCCGTCAGGACCCGGATGTTATCATGATCGGTGAAATGCGTGACCAGGAGACGTCGTCCATGGCTATCGAAGCTGCCTTGACGGGTCACTTGGTCTTCAGTACGTTGCATACAAACGATGCTGCCGGTTCGTTCCCGCGTTTGCTGGAAATGGGCCTGGAACCGTTCCTTGTGTCTACCGCTATCAAGGGTATTCTTGCCCAGCGTCTTGTGCGCCGCATTTGCAAGTACTGCAAGGAGCCGGTGGAAATTTCCGATTCCCTGCGCGAAGAACTGCACCTGTCTCCGGATATGCAGTTCTACCACGGCAAGGGCTGCGACAAGTGCGATGGCTCGGGCTACAAGGGCCGTTGCGGTATCTACGAGTTCCTCGTGCCGAACGAATCCGTGCGTAACCTGGTTATCAAGCGCGCCTCCGGTGACGAAATCAAGCGTTGCGCCATGAAGGAATGCGACATGATTACGCTGCGTATGGACGGCATCAACAAGGCTCTGCAGGGTCTTACGACTCTTGAGCAGGCCGTGGGTGCGTCTGCACCGGATGATTGATAAATAATTCTGTTGAAGTACAGGGCACCGTAAGGTGCCCACGCAAATAATCCGCAGTACCATAATCTAGTGACAAGAATGTCGCGGATTATTAAGTGTCGGGAGGGTCTTAGGGAGGGCTGATGCCCTCCCTTGTCTTTTTTCTATATTTGCCCCCCAATATGGTCGATGTGATTTTGAACAGGTTCTACAGGCCGTCGAAATTCAAGAAGAATGGGGACGTGAAGGATGTGCTCGTGGTGGCGCTTCCGATGCTCCTGTCGATGAGTTTCGATACCATCATGACGTTCATCGACCGCCTGTTCCTCTCGAAGCTTGGCCCTGCAGAGATGAATGCCGCGCTGGGCGCGGGTGCTGTGCAGCTTGCTCTCACGATGTTCTTCACCGGCGCCATCAGCTACACGACTGCGATGGTGGCGCAGCGCCTGGGTGCAAAGCAGCGGGGCGACTGCGCGAAGGTCTTTATGCAGGCAGTGTACCTGTCGCTTGTCTGCGTGCCGCTCCTGTACCTGACTATCCCCGTGGGGCATTTCGCCTTCGGGCTCGAGCACTTGCCTGCCGACCAGCTGGAATACCAGAAGACGTATTTCAATATATTGATGTTCGGTGGGGTCATTACCCTGGTGAGGAATGCGGCACCGTGCTTCTTTAGCGGCATCGGCGAGACCAAGATTGTGATGAAGGCTGCGTTCGTGGGCATGATCGTGAACGTTGTCTGTAACTTTGTACTGATATACGGCCTGGGGCCAATCCCCGCGCTGGGTGTCGCGGGTGCCGCGTACGGGACGCTCATCGGGAACCTGGTATCGACCGTCATCCTGTTTGCGAAATTCTTCGGGCGCGATTGCAGCGAACGGTTCAGCTCCCGCAAGTCTTTTGCATTTAGCGCACCGCTTACCCGCGAGTTGTTGAAGAAGGGTATCCCCTCGGGCGTCGAGATGTTCCTGAACATGACCGCATTCCAGTTGCTTATCCTGATGTTCCATGCCCTCGGGCCCGAGGCGGCGACGGCATCTTCGGTGATGTTCAACTGGGACATGGTGGCGTACGTGCCCCTGATGGGATTGGAAATTGCGTCTACTAGCCTTGTGGGGCGCTACGTGGGGGCGAGGGACGGTGCCGCTGCTTCGCGCTCCACCTATTCGGGGCTAAAACTCGGGTGGGGCTATTCCCTGATTATGGGAATCTTTTTCGTGTTTTTGCCGGGCGTATTGACGGATATCTTCAAGCCCGATGTGGCCGAGGCTTCTGCGGAAGCGATAGCGATTTTCGATGCGGCGCGCCCCATGAGCATGTTCATGCTGCAGATTGCGACATTCTACATATTTGTGGAAGTTTTGCTTGTGGTGTATGCGGGTGCGTTGCGCGGCGCGGGCGATACGGTGTGGGTGATGTTCACCTGCGCCATAATGAACTGGTGTGTTGCGGGTGCGTTGTACGTAGCCGCATACGTGTTCCACCTGCCGGCACATTACGCCTGGATTGCCGTTGTCGCGGTGTACGGAACGGCGCCGCTAATCTTCTGGCGGCGATGGAAAAGCGGGAAGTGGCGCAAGCACGTGCTTGAAAAAATGGACTAGCCGTCCAGTTCGCTTTCGATGAGTTCCATGTTCTCCTCGGAGTATTCCAGTTGCCGGGAGAGAATTTTGATGGCGTTGATTTTCGTGATAGAGGCGTCGGGTGCCGCGCCGTTTATTTCGGGTGCCGAGGTTTCCGCAAGTTCGCGGGTAAAGAACCGCGCCGCATTCCAGAAGAATACTGCGAAGTTGAGCTTGCCTTCTGCGCGCCCCTCAAAGAGGTACTTGGCATAGTGACGGTACACGAGGTAGGCGAGGAAGCGTGTGCTTTCTGTTTCCGAAAAATAGCCTTCGTCCTGGAGGCCCGCGGCGTCTTTAGCGCCCGCGGCATTATCAACGCGTTCCTTGATACGAGTAAGCGCTTCATCCCACGCGGGTCCGAAACTTTCCGTCTTGGCGAGCAGCTTATATAGCCCGCGGGCATCGTTCAGCGGGGCGAACGGCTTGTCGTTCGTATACCCGAAGGCTTCATATAGCCGGTTGCCGAAAGGCTTATTGAAATCGGCGAGAGTCCTGAAGATGTATTCCCGCTCGTACAGCACCTCGTTGCATGTCTCGCGGTCATCTTCACTCAGTTCGTCTTCGGGCTCGTTGCATTCCTCGCTCACGAACGTAAGCGGGCTTTTGCCTGCAAGTAGCAGGCGCGTTGCCTCTTCGCAGCAGAGGCCGAGCCCCCGCTCCATAATGTCTCCGTAGACCTCCACGAATCGCGGGTGCTCGCGACAGATGTCGCACAACGCACCTTCACCCAGGTTCGTGTAGATTTCGCATAGGTTCTCGCGGGTAAGGAAAGGGCAGCGGTCGTGGGGGAGCAACTTGAAATGCCCCTCCTCGATGTTTGCCTTCAGCTTGTCACCGAAGGTGCCTGCTACCTTGCTGTAGGCCTCTTGCGAGGCCTTGTCCACATCGATTTCCCAGCCGATGCAGCACGTGTCGGTGCACTTTGAGGCAATGCACTTGAAACTGTCGTAAAAGTCGGGTTTCCGCAAGATCATATAAATTCCATCTCTACCAAGAATCTATAAAAACACAGTGCCGATACGCCCAGGATAAACACGAGTACAATCACGAACTGCACCGGGTGCTCGTGAAAGTCGTAGTCGGCCTTGCCGTAAGAGAACTTACCACGAATAATGGCGCTTATGAAAAGCGCCAGGAAAAGGATTGAGAGGAGTAGGGCCACGCTAGGGGATTACCGCCTTATGCGTTTTTGATGCAGCGGACGGAGATGGCGTCGGACCTGCAGACTCCTTCGATGTCGACGGAGTTGTTCGTGAGGCTCAGGCGGAACGCGTTCAGGCCACCGTATTCGTCCTTGCTCCAGAAGCGTGCGCGCCTGCCAAAATGGTGGTACGTGCCGTTGTTGAAGCGGTAGCCTGCCGGCAGGGCGAAGAACCCGAAGGTGTCCTTGCCGGGCTTCTGCCAAATGCATTCGCTGCGGAACTCGCTGCCATCCGCTTTGGGGTCGATGTTGGCGAGGAGCGCTTCCCATTCCTGGTTGTTCGGGATATGCCAGCCTTCCGGAGCGATGCTGTTTGCCGGGGATTCCACGGAAAAATCATCCGAGATTCCGAGCGCGGTAGTCCAAGTGTAGAGGCGTCCGAACTTTTTCACGTTTGCCTCGTCGTTGTCCGGGGCGAAACTGCCGCCCGCCTTGAAACGCAGGTTTTCTGCCATCCAGGTCTGTCCGCCAATCTTTACGGTGCGGTAGGTCTCGCCGTCGCGTGCATCGGTGAACGTGCCGTACTTGAACTTCTTGGTGTTCTTCTCGAGGCTTTTTTCGTATGGAATCTTGTTCTGGGCCTCGGGGGCTTCCTGTTTTGCGGCCTTGCTGACATTGACGCCCAGGCGGTAGGCCGAAATGGCGACAATGGCGATGGTCAGGACAATGAAAACGATGAACGATGTACTCATTTGGACTCCTGGTAGTGGTTGTATGTACAATATAATCTTTTTTTACTGCATGTTGATCATCGGGATGACTTTTTCGTTCGCATTGACCTGCGGGAGCTTGCCATCCCACTTCTCAATCCACTTGAGCATCAGGTATTCCTTGCCGTTCTGTTTCTTGAGGGCTTCCATCTGGAGCGCGATGACTGCAGAGTCTGCCTTTGCCTTCGCAACGCGCTGTTCGTTCTGGTAGTCCATCTTGATCTTGATGTTCTTTTCCTTGAGTGCTTCCTGCTCCTGCACCTGCTTGGCCTCGATGGCCTCGTTGAAGGCGCGGCTGAACTGGAATTCTGTGATGGTGAAGCCATCGATGATGATGTGTGCGCCTGCGGAATCAAGTTTGGACTTGAGGGCGTTTTCCATGCGGCTGCGGATTTCTTCGCGCTTCTGGAGCATCTCTTCGGGTACGTACTGCGGTGTAATCCCGGTGATGGTCTCCTTGATCTTGGGCTGGAGTACGGTGGCCACATAGCGGGTGCCGTACTTGGAATAAATCTTGTCGACGTTCAGCGGGTCAACGTGGTAGTTTACGTTCGTTGCCACGTAGACGGTCTGCAGGTCCTTGGAGCCGGACTCTATCTTGATGGCTTCGAGCTGAGTGCAGACGGGAATGCGCACGACTTCCTTGGTGAAGATGTTATAGAAGTTCAGGCCCGGTTCAAAAGTCTCGTTGTACTTACCGAACTGGAGGACAACGCCGCGTTCCGTTTCGTCAATCTGGGCACAGCCGAAGAACACGAGGGCTGTAGCCATGGTGAGTATGAGTTTTTTCATGTCAGAATCCTTTGCTGTAATCCTGACAGAAATATAATTTATTTCACATCGATTTTCTGAATTTGCATGCCGCCTGCGCTCTTGACACGCACGACGAAAACGCCCTTGCCGAGAGTTTCGCCGGCGAGTCGTATGCTGCCGCGGGCGGGGTGATCCACTTGCAATACGTTTTGGCCGCGGCTGTTGAATACGCTTATGCTGTGCACGTGGCCTGCGCCGTTGTCGATGAACCAGCTCCCGTTTCTGCGGTGCAGCAGGTTGCCGGTGGGCTTCTTGCTTGCAGAAACTATGCCCTGCTTCGGATTTGCTGTAGTGAGAAGAACCGCGGAGATGGACTTTGCCGGGAGCGTCATCTTGAAACTGTTGATGCTGTAGCTCGTCGCAGTGATGGTTCCGCCCTGCGGATTTGCATCCACCACGTTTTCTTTCAACGCGTTGCTTGTGTGCGAAACGAAAGTTTCGCCCTGTAGATTTTGCAAGGTGAGTGTTTTGACTGTCCCGTCGGAGGCGAAGTTCGCCAAATTGAGGTTTACATCCTGGGCGTCCTTTTCGGCGCGGTTCACGAAGATGACCGTGAGAGAATCGCCCTTGTTGCTGATGGAGCTGTATGCGGACACGAGCGAGTCGTTGCTGGAGGTGGACTGCACGCGGTTCGGATGGCCGTAGCGGCTGAACAGGTGCACCGTTTCGTACATGCCGTCGCCCCATGTCCACGGGGTGAAAATTTCGACGCCGTTATCCTGCATGGTTCCGAGGAACGACGCGTAAGTGAGGGCCGTTACCATGGGGTCGGAATCGATCAGGTCGGTTTCGGTGATGCCGAGCGTGATGCCGTGATCCTTGCCGAAGTATTTTTCGAGCCACTGGTTGATGCGCACGAAGATGTAGGACCTGTAGCCCTTCTCCTTGTCGCTCCAGTCGCATTTGCCAGTAGCGCAACGCACCCCGTTGCCGCCCTTGTAGTAGTAGGTGGTATCGAACAGAACGCGATGCCAGTTGACGCGGCTTTCGTAGTCCTTTTCAGTGGGGTACCAGTGAATGTCAAACACGTCGAGAAGTCGTGTGCCGCTCGCTTTTTGCGCTTCGGCGATTTTCTTGGTGAAGAATTCTAGCCAGCAGTATTCCTGACCGTCAATCTTTGGCCTGCTTTCTTCGTTGTAGGCATTGATGTGGCACCATTGCCATTCGTTGGCGACCACGGGGCCGGTGAGCTTGATGTCGCCCCAGACGGCGCGGGCCTTCTTGGCTACGTCAATGTAACGTTCAACGAGGAATTCTCCGGTTACGGGCAAATCCAGGTCGTTGTGCGTGCCGCGCCAGATTTCTATCTCGTTGTCCATGCTCCAGTATTTAAAACGGCTCATGTCGTACTGGAGTTCGTCTTTCCAGTGCGGGATGATGCCGACCGTGGAATCGGCGGGCCATTCCATGTTGTAGAGCGAGGCGTCGCCCGCCTTGATGAGCGTCTGGCCGTCTTCCGATACTTCGCCACCGCCTGCGAGGTCGAACGTGCGTGACGGATACGAGCCGTGTTCCTGTTTCCAGTTCCAGTCGGGGAAATTGTATTCGGTGCTGCTTGCCGCGTAGCCCGTGAGCTGGAAGGCGTACATCGCGTCGATTCCCGGCATCTTGTCGAGCACCTTTTTCGCGGTGATGTCCCAGTCGTGCGCATACACGTTGTTGAACCAGTCCGGGTGAACCGTCATTTTGTGGCTCCAGTTGTAGCGCGTGGAGTTGTTGCCGTTGTTCGCACGCATCATGTGGATGCCCGCGTCGAGCATCTGGGCGATAAATGCCTCTTCGGTGGAGTCGCTTGCTGTGTCGGTATCGCTGATCTTATCGATGTTTCGTCCGTAAAGGTACGGTGAAATTTTCTTGATGCCCGCATCTGCATCGACGGTAACATCGATGGCGAGTGCGGGAGAGACTGCGAGCAACGAACCGAGTACCGCACCCGCGAAAAACCTTGAATTACCCATATACAACACCTCTAGCCGCGTTTTGACCGCGGCTTTTGATAAATATATACTCAAAAAATGGGAAAGTTCAAGAAAAATACTCGTTTGTGGACAAACATGACAACAGTCACTACATTTGTCGATTGAAGACCAAATTTGATTTAGTCTATAACCAGCGACTTGTCGTAAATAAAGTCGACTTCCTCGGGAGTGATTCCGCCGGGAACCAGGTCTAGCTTGGAGCGGTTCACCTTCATGGCGGCGGCGAACTTGTCGCGCATTTCGCGGGAAACTTTGCATTTGCCGATGAGCCTTTCAAGCATTTCCGTGAAATTGGCGGTGCCTTTGAGGCCCAGGAGTTCCAAGATGCACCTGACATCTTCGGGAACCTTCTTTTCGCAGACTTCCACGTAGGCAGCGAGGAAGTAACCGACGGCGGGGCCGTGCGGCACGCCCTGATGGAGTGTGAGGTCGTAACTCATGCCGTGCGGTACGGAGGTGCTCGTGTGTGCGATGGACATACCCGCAATAGTCGAGGTGAGCATGAGCTTTTCGTAAAGGTTTTCGCTTACGGGAGCGTCGGAAAGGAGCGCGTCCTTGAATTCTCCCCAGAGCCCGAGGCCGTATTCCGGGCACATGCGGTTGAACGCGTTGGAATAGACGTTCAGGATGCTTTCGACCATGTGGGCGAGGGCGTCGACCGCGGTGTTCACGATTAGCGTCTTCTTGGCCGAGGCGAGGTACTTGCCGTCGACAAGCGCGAGCGCCGGAAAAATTTTGTGCGGAATGCTCTTTTTCAGATGAATCTTGAGGTTCGTGATGATGGCGACCGGCGTTGCCTCGGAACCTGTTCCGCAGGTTGTCGGTACGGCTACGACGGGTACGTGACCGAGCGGCTTTTCAGGAGCCTTGTGCAAGTTATCCGCAATGAGGCTCGGGTTTGCAAGGAGCAATGCTACAGCCTTTGCCGCGTCGATGGCGGAGCCGCCCCCGATGCCGATGATGTAATCGGCCCCGAATTTGCGAGCCTGCTGTGCGGCGTTCCCCACGGTATCTGTTGACGGATTTTCTTCGACCTGGTCAAATACCTGGTACGGCACATGTCCTGCATCCAGAACGGCGGTGACATCGTTCAAGGAACCGTTCTTCTTGGCAGAAGTTTTGCCCGTCATGATGAACGCGCGCTTTCCAATTGCAAGCAAGTTTTTCGCGTGGTTCTTCACGCAGTCCTTTTCAACGTAGATATCCGTGGGCACATAGAAACGCATAGAAAATTCCTTTTCGCTTCGGCTAATTCCTGTCTTGAATATACATTATTTCGCGGAGTGTATACATTTTTTATGAAGAAAATGTAAAAGCAGTTCCTGTTCTTTTCATCTCGTGTAAAGCGCTTTTTCACGAGGTTTCTTGAAGATAATTTGTCCGTTGTAGCGGTCGAAAATCGTTTTTATATTTCGCCTTGTGAACCCCGATGCGAAGTCCGACTTGGAGGCTTAAGATGATTTGTTTGAACGACTACTTGTACTCTGGAAACACGGTGCTGAAGATTCTGCACCAGTACTCGAATGATCTCAGGAACAGCGCGAAAGGAACGCGCAACAGCATTGATCTTGCACACTCAAATTTTCTGATACAGATTATTGAACTGCTGGAACACAATGACTTCTTGACTTCGCAATCTCAACGAATAAAAGAATTCTACAAGTTCATGACAAGGGAGTATCCCTTTCTTGCGTTCACGTTCAAGGGTCGCATCAAGTCCCTGATTCGCGCCGAAGAAAAGTTCAACGGCTATATCCTTGAATTTATCTACAACTACTACAAGAAGAATGGAACGTTCCCGTCCGAAGCTGAAATCAAGAGTAAACTGAATTTCCGCGACCTGATTGCCTACCGCATCGTCATCTCGATGCCGGTTTGCCATATCAAGAAGGGCGATGACCGGAGCGAAGTTGAACAGAAGTATTTGTATGAAATTGCGAACGCACTGCCCGAGTTCCTCGAAGAGCGTGGCTTTACGGCGCAGATTTTCAAACACCTGGATGACAGCGGACATTCCGACTTGCTCAAGGATTCCGTGCGGCCGTATTACCATGATTCCGTGGCGACTCCCAGGAGTTCGGGTTACCAGTCTTTGCACATCACGTTCTATGATAACCTTGCGCGCTGCTATACGGAAGTGCAATTGCGTACGAAGGACATGGACGATTATGCCGAGATAGGCGAGGCAAACCATTTTGGTTATGAAAAAACGCAAGAAACGCGGCGCTCCAAACATGACCAGATACCGAGCGGCGAGTGCGTCTACTTTGACGAGGCGTATGAACGCCTGGTGAAATTGCAGGGGATTGACCTTGCGAAAATCGACGTGAACATGTTCAAGGCCATCAATAACCAGCTAATCAACGATGGCTGCGGGCTGTTCAGAGGCCGTCAAATCTTGCCGTTCGAACACCTGTCACGGTTCCAGAACGACTTGATTGATTAAGTCTTGAAGGTGTGACGCTACTTATCCGCGCAGTCTTCGAATATTACCGCGGGTTCGTATGGGCTCATTTTCAGCAATTCGTTCCTCAACTCGATGAGGTGTTTTTTGCTCTCGTCGCAAACTGTAGTGCCCAGTGTTGTGTTGTAGCAATAAACGGGCTTCTGACAGGAGACCCCGTTGTCGTCACCGCAAGCCATAAGGCAAAGAACTGCGGAAACAGAAAGGCCTAAAACTATTTTTTGTGATATTCATGTTATTCCTTTAGACATCGAAATACTGGAGCATCGGCAGAAAGGATAGGATAAAAAGGCGCGTGCGTCAAGCAGGGTCGCAGGCTTCTGTGCGTTTTAGTGTATATTTACCAACATGAAATCGTTTGAAGACAAAGTGGTCGTGGTGACGGGCGGGGCGCACGGAATCGGTGCGACAGTCGTGAGTGAATTCGAGAAAGAGGGCGCGAAGGTCGCGTACATCGACATCCGCGAGAATCCCTGCTTTATCGGGGACTTGTCGAAGAAAGATGTCCTCGAAAAGTTTGCGCAGTTCGTCATCGAGAAGTACGGGCACGTGGATGTGCTCGTGAACAACGCGCTCCCGCTGATGAAGGGCATAGACGAGTGCAGTTACGAGGAATTCACTTACGCGCTCGCCGTGGGCGTGACCGCTCCGTTCTACCTCGCGAAACTTTTCGCGCCGCATTTCGCGAAAGGTGCGAGCATTATAAACATTTCTTCGAGCCGCGACCGTATGAGCCAGCCGCAGACGGAAAGCTATACGGCGGCGAAGGGCGGGATTGCTGCCCTCACTCACGCGCTTGCTGTGAGTTTTGCGGGCCGCGTTCGCGTGAATTCCATTTCGCCGGGCTGGATAGATACGGATTTCAAGACCTATGAAGGCCCCGATGCTACGCAGCAGCCCGCAGGCCGCGTCGGTAATCCGCTTGACATCGCGAACATGGTGCTATACCTTGCAAGCGGAAAAGCCGGCTTTATTACCGGCGAAAACATCTGCATCGACGGCGGCATGACCCGCCAGATGGTTTACCACAACGACTGCGGTTGGAAATTTGAAGGGTAGAGAATGAATTCTGTACGGCTCGAACGACAATCTCACCTCGCTAGATACGATGCGCAATTTCGCCCAGAGAATCGGTGCCCCCTTGACCATAATGGACGGCGGCGAACACTGGTTCCACACTGATGAACAAATGGCCTTTCTGGACAAGTGGGTAAGGGAATAATCATTTTTTCATAAAATAGGGCAGCCTAGATTTATAAATGATTTGCACCCTAAAACTTTAGCCGTCCGTGATGTGCGGGCGGCTTTTGTGTTGATGCTTTGGGCTTGTTTTGCTTTTTTGGGGTGAAAATAAATTACATTTTCTTTAGAAAAACATTGTTTGGAGGCGTTTATGAAAAAGCTTCTTGATCTGTCATCCTGGCGGACAGCACTTGGCAACTTGTTGCCTAGTGCGCATGGCCACCAAGGTGGGAGCCGCAAGGCGGCGATAGGATCCATGCTTATTATGGCGTTTGCTGTTGTCGGGTGCGGGGACGATTCGTCGTCTTCCACCGGGCCGAATGATGATGATCAGCTTGTCGAATCGTCTTCTTCGGTTGAGAAAGGCTCGTCTAGCAGTGAAAAGGCGAAATCTTCGTCTTCGAAAGAAGAGAAGGAGACAAAAGAATCTTCAAGCTCAGTGAAGTCCGAGTCTTCAAGTGAGGATTCTGTCAGTTCTTCGAGCTTCCTGAATGACAATTCTTCGTCCTCTATTGCTTCTACAGAAGAATCTTCATCTTCGGTGGCATCGGAATCATCGTCTTCGGAAGAATTTGATTGGAGCGTGCCCAAAGAGGCTTATTTAAATCCGAATATTGACTACGGAACAATGACCGATGAACGTGATGGCAAGGTTTACAGGACCGTAAAAATTGGCGACCAGACCTGGATGGCGGAAAACCTGAACTACGCCGACAGTGTGAATACTCCGAGCTTGAAGGGGAGAAGCTTGTGCTATAATGATGAATCCAAGAACTGTGAAGTGGCGGGTCGCTTGTACACCTGGGCTGCAGCCATTGATTCTGTTAATCTTTATAAGGAATATTCAATTGATTGTGGAGATGGCAAAACCTGCACCTTGCCTGATACGGTGTACGGAATTTGCCCGTCTGGTTGGCATTTGCCTAATACAGCGGAATGGGAGACTTTGCTCGTGGCGGTTGGCGGCGAATTGTTCTTGACGTATGAGGACAAATACACTTCGGGCAAAACGCTCAAGTCTGCTACGGGCTGGTTTACGAACGAACTTGACGGCGAAAATGGCAACGGTACGGACTCTGTAGGTTTTTCTGCGTTGCCTGCCGGCACGGCTTTTATTGGTGCCTATTATATTAATTTCTCGTATGTTGGCGAAGCTGCTTTCTTTTGGAGTAGCAGTGAATTCAATACTGACGAAACCATTTACATGAGCTTGAGTAATCTCCTTCGTTTAGCAAAACTGGAACACCTTTTCAATAAGCACTACGGTATGTCTGTCCGTTGCTTGAAAAATTAGAAGAAAGATTATATTCGTATTGAATTTATTATATCGGGTTACAGGAGGGTTTATGAAAAAGTTTTTTGTGGCGATGGGTTTGGTGGCGTTTGCTGTTGTCGGGTGCGGGGATGATTCGTCATCTTCCTCTGGTCCGGATAATGACGATCAACTTGTCGAATCGTCTTCTTCGGTTAAGCAAGGCGAATCATCCTCCTCCGTCATTCCGGGCGGCGACCCGGAATCTAGGAGTGAAAAGGCGAAGAGTTCCTCATCGAGTGTTGTAGATCCATCAACTGTAGTTATGGGGGTGATGATCGACTCCCGCGATGGCCAGACCTACAAGACTGTTACCATCGGCACGCAGGTTTGGATGACGGAAAACCTGAACTATGAAACGACGAACTCTTACTGCTATGACGACGATTCTTCCAACTGCTCCAAGTACGGTCGCCTTTACACATGGGCTGCTGCGACAAAAGCTTGTCCCATTGGTTGGCACTTGCCCAGCGACGATGAATGGAATACGCTTTTTACAGCGGTTGGCGGAGATTCAATAGCGGGCAAGATGCTCAAGTCCGCCGACGGCTGGAATGATAATCACGGGGCAAGTGGCAACGGCACGGACACCTATGCGTTCTCGGCGTTGCCTGCTGGCGTCAGAATCTACGGTGATTGGGGTTACGACTACGAGGGCACCGTCGCGCACTTCTGGAGTAGTTCTACGGAGGGCGGATTCGATGGCGTGTACAACGTGCTCATGGGCTACGGCTACGATGAT
>JAGAAW010000059.1 GCA_017615055.1 Fibrobacter sp. | reverse complement strand
GTCCCCATTAACCACTCGGGCAACGACCCATGTTGTCAAGCCAAAGATAGGAATCGAACCTACGACCGGCTGATTACAAATCAGCTGCTCTACCAGCTGAGCTACTTTGGCATGCCTCCCATATCCGCACGATACAAGAGTGTGCCAAATTTAATAAGTTTTATGCCGTTTTGTCAATGAAAATCAAGAATTTAGAGCAAAAAAAATGATTTTTTTTCCTTTTCCACAAAAAAGACGTACACAAAATGAGTTAAAAGTGTGAATAGATTGTTGATAACTTTGATTGGACGAAAAAACTATATTTGGGACATGGAAAAGAAAGGTATCAGCCACACCTGCCAAATCGAGGTCCGCTACTCCGAAACCGACGCCATGGGGGTGGTCCACCACGGGTCCTACCCCATCTGGTTCGAGCAGGCCCGCATCGACTTCTTCAAGGCGATAGGCGCCCCCTACACCGAAATCGAGAAGGAAGGGTTCGAGAGCCCGGTGCTGGAACTGGTCGTTAAGTACAGGAAGGCCTGCCGGTTCGGCGATACGGTTGATATCGAGACGGAACTCACCCAGGTGGGCCGCTATAAGTGGAAATTCACCTACAGGGCCTACGTGAAGGGCGAACTCTGCACCACGGGGTCTACCGTGCATGCGTTTACCAAGGGCGGAATGCCCACCGCCGAGAAGCCCGAATGCTTCAAGCGCGTGGAAAACCGCCTGTTTCCTAGTGATTAGTTATTAGTTGCTAGTTATTAAAATTGCGGGGATCTGGATGTTTATTGCAGATTTCCAGAGGCTTATTGATGGTCCTGGATGTTTAAAGGAAACCCGCAGGGACTAACAGTCACAAGGGTTTCCTCCCGCAACAAACATTCAGCCCATGCAAAAAAAAGCAATAAACAAATTCCCACCAGAGCCTTCGTTTGTTTTTTGGCGGAGCAGCATGCTTCGCTAAGCAAGCACTGGAACGAAGTGATCGTGCGAGCGTGCGAAGCATGCGCGGAGCCAACACTATATAAAAGAGCTCTCTAGCATGGGCTATTCGCCAAACCACATGTCTTCAAGGGATGTCGCGCCGTGTAAAAGAGCAGGGCATGCGGCGTTTTCCATGAGGTTCTTAATCTCCTCAACGCTATCGCCCGCCTCGTTCGACTTGTAGGTAATGGTCTCCGCATCGCATACGACATCTTTCTTATCGCTATCGTGCTGGTACGCGAAGCAGACATCCTCAAGAGTCTCGGCATCCACGCCCGTGTAGACTTCCTGCATGTACACAGCACCACCTACATCGTATGTCTTGATGATGGCAGACTTATCCGGATAGTTTATCAGCATAAAGACGGTGTCCGCCAACTGGTCGACATAGCAGGCACTAGCCGGCTCGTAATCACCTTCCTCCATATCAGACAGACTCACCTGCTCTATATAGTAGTCACACTGTTCCTTCATCGCACTAATCGCGGTATCACGGGCAGAGGCAAGCTTTGCCGGAGTCGAGGCAACTTCCATATTCGCCCTGACCTCGGTTGCAGTACATGTGACCTCTCCACCCGCCAGCAGATATTGCTGCTTGAGCGCAGCACAATTGGCATCCATACTTTCCTTGAAGATGCTCGAGGACGCCTCAAATTCGTCAGAGACCTTTACCGAAGAGGAACCCATCTCGATCGTGGACGTATATTCCAGGACACCCATGCCCGGCACAACCTGGTCGAACACCATCGTAATACGCTTGTCCGCCACATAGACACTGCACCGGCCCGTAATAGAAGTGGCCTTGGCACTGAGATTGTACACTAGGTCACCGCGGGAATCGCTGCCCGACGTGGAATCACCACAGGAGGCGAGGAATGCAAGGGGAATAAGCAGGAATGCGAGTCTGGCGAGTTTCATAAGGGTCTCCTTTCTTTAGGGCATAATATAATTCTTTTTTTGCAATAAAAATATGCACGGGTTTAAAATGTATATTTGGGGCATGGAAACTTGCACATTCAAGCATACCGCCCGCGTCGAAGTGCGCTACGCGGAAACCGACCAGATGGGAATCGTCCACCACTCCGTTTATGCCGTGTGGTTCGAGCAGGCACGTACCGAATACTTCCGCGAGGCGGGCGCAAGCTACGCCGACATGGAGGCCGAAGGGTTCTCGAGCCCGGTGCTCGAACTGAACGTGCAGTTCAAGGCGCCCACGCACTACGGCGAATTCGTGGATGTCGAGACCACCATGATTCGCGTGGACAAGCTGCGCATCCGTTTTGAATACAGGGCAAGCGTGAACGGCAAGCTGTGCACCACGGGCCACACGCTCCACTGCATGCTCAAGAACGGGCGCCCCACGCGCGAACTGCCCGCAAGTTTCAGCAAGTTCGAATTCGTTAGCGAGGATAAGTAAACTCATGGAAAACCAGGAAGAAACCGTCCAGATTCACATCAGGTCGCTGGACAAGACCGTAGACTTCCCTGTCAGGAGTTCCAGCCCCTGCAAGCGCTGCAAAGGCACCGGAATAAAGGACAAGAAGCCTTGCCCGATATGTTGCGGTTCCGGCAGCATCAAGATGCTCGACTGCATCCGCTGCAACGGCACGAAGCAGATTGAAAACGGCCTCAAGTGCAATATCTGCAAGGGCGAAGGGACTATCTCCGAAGCAACGACAAACGAATTCCTCCAGGCCCGCCAGTTCTGCGAAGAATTCCAGAAGAACCCGGCAAAGACAATCCTGATTTGCCTCGCATGCCTCATCGTGCTTGGCGCGTGCTCCTTCTTTATTTCGAGCTACCTGTTCGTGGACCTCCGGATGATACAGTCATTGAACATCTACGTTCCGCTATTGCTCGGGCTCGGTGCCGGTTTCTACGTACTGGTGACCCTCCACAAGATGCACGTGGGTTCGTACCTGCCCGCACCCAAGAAGTTCATGATTTCAGCCGCAGTCATCGCCATCGGTATTGCGGCCATCGCCATTCCGGGTCCTGTTGCCGGGCGCTACCACTGGATGGAAAGCGAAGCGAAGGAAACCATCAGCGATGCCCTTGCAGAAGATGGCCTTTCTTGCCAGAGCGTCAAGGTATCCAGCCACGACGGCAACGACTATCACGGAATCGCGACGATTTCTGATGGCAATAAAATCAAGATAATCATCCACTACAAGAAAGTCGAAGAAACGAGCCGCGAAATCGGCTACTCCATCGAAGTGGAACCCGTGGAATAAGATATGGAACAGCCGCTCGCCGAAAGACTGCGCCCGCAGAACCTGGATGAATTTTTAGGCCAGAACAAGATTCTGGGCGAGCAGAGCCTTTTGCGAAAAAGTCTCGAGAACGACAATGTGCCGAGCATGATTTTCTGGGGCCCGCCGGGCTGCGGAAAGACGAGCCTCGCGCACGTGATACGCCAGCACACGAAAAAGGCCTTCGTGGCGCTCTCGGCCGTTGCAAGCGGCGTGAAGGAAGTGAAGGAAGTTTTGGCCGACGCCCGCAAGATGAAGGGGCTGTTCCAGGACACCATCCTGTTTATCGACGAAATCCACCGCTTTAACAAGGGCCAGCAAGATGCGCTGTTGGGTGCCGTCGAGGACGGCACGGTGACGCTTATCGGCGCCACCACCGAGAATCCGGGATTCGAGGTGAACAGCGCTCTCCTGAGCCGTTGCCAGCTGATACTGTTTGCGCCCCTCAGCAAGGAAGACCTGCGCACATTGATTTTTAGCGCGCTACGCGACCACCCGCGGGGCTTGCAACTCAAGGACGTCGAAGTCGAAGATGCCGTTGTAGACAAACTAATCGCACAGTCCGACGGCGATGCACGCTTTTTGCTAAATCAGATTGAATGGATTGGCAAGAACCTCGGCGACCGCAAGGTTATCGATGAAAAGCTTCTTGAAGAGTTCCAGTACAAGAAACCGCTCCGTTACGACAAGAGCGGCGAGGAACACTACAACCTGATTTCGGCGCTGCACAAGTCGGTTCGCGGGAGCGACCCGGATGCAGCCCTCTACTGGATGCACCGCATGCTACAGGGTGGCGAAGACCCGCGGTTTATACTGCGCAGGCTGATGCGCATGAGCATGGAAGACATCGGGCTTGCAGACCCGAACGCACTCCTGCTCGCGACCGCCGCCCGAGAGGCATACGACTTCATGGGCATACCCGAGGGCCTCATCGCGCTTGACGAACTTGCGGTGTACCTGTCGCTTGCACCCAAGAGCAACAGCCTGGAACTCGCCGGCATGAAGGCCGACCAGATCGTAAAACAGACGGGGACACTGCCCGTACCGCGCGCATTCCGCAATTCGGTAACGAAGGTCGGAGAAAAACTCGGCTATGGTGTCGACTACCAGTACGACCACGACAGCCCGGGCGCATACTCCGCGCAGGAGCATTTGCCCAAGCAACTCGAAGGCACCGAGATTTACCAGCCCAAGCCCTACGGCAAGGAAAAGGCGCTGGGTGAGCGACTCGCACAACTGAAGCAGATCAAGAAAGAGAAGAAGGGGTAATCCGAACCGCATTTAGACGGAAAAGGTCCTCGATTACCTCCGCATAGGAGAGGACTTCCTTACCGGCTTCCGAATACTGCATCATTTCGCCTTGACACTGCTTGCTCAGGAACTTGTAGGTCTGAAAGTATCCATCGCAGTAGACGACATCCGTGATTTCTTCCGGCAGCTTTTGAATCGCTTCCCAATTCTCGCGAATGAACGCCTCAACTTGTTCCAACAGCGTTTTATGGACTCCTTCTAGCACATACTGGCAGCCATCTTCCGGACGGCCACCATGTATCGAATACACGCGGCCATCGGAATAAAGCAGATATCCGCTTGTAGTGCAGCAATAACCGCCCACCTTAATGTATTCGAAGACTGTCGTTCCCTTAGGTATTTGGAAAATCTGATCCATAATGACCTCCGTTTTTATTTCAATATGCAATAGAGAAACACGAAAGAGAAGAATATAAAGCCGAGGCAACTGCCGCACATACGCACCTCCGAATGGGGCTAGCGCCTGTTGCGTTTCTGGTAGTCGGCGTCGACATTCTTTTTCCAAGCACGATCGTTCTTGCGGCTTTGGCGAATATCGCTCATGAGGCAGCATTGCGCCTCGTACATGACTCCGATTCCTGCTCCGTCATTCACGAAGTTGGCAGCGCGATCTTCATCGATGCCGAAATTCCTTGCAGTCTCAATGGCATCGATATTCGCACCGAGGAAGATGAATTCCCAGCCGTACTTCTGCTTCTGGCGTTCCACCATCTGCTTCACGCGATCGCTGGTGTACCTGCGGCTCGCATTCTCGTAACCGTCGGTGGTGATGACGAAGATGGTCTTTTCGGGGCGATCTTCCTCGCGGGCGTACTTGTGCACGTTGCCGATGTGGTGAATGGCGTTCCCCATCGCGTCAAGCAATGCGGTGCTACCACGCGGGAAGTATTCCTTCTCGGTGAGCGGGGCGATTTCTGCAAGCGGAACGCGGTCGTGCAGCACCTCCATGCTGCTGTTGAAAAGCACGGTGGAGACAAACGCCTCGCCCGCTTCCTGCTTCTGCTTTTCGATAGTGCTGTTGAATCCGCCGATGGTATCCTTCTCGAGCCCGCTCATGGAGCCGCTACGGTCCAGAATAAAGACGATTTCGGTGAGTCCCTTTTTCATATTGCCTCCGTGCCGCTATTCATGCGGCTTAGGTAATGGTCGCTGGCTTAGTGCGTTCGCACTTTTGCGTTCGCGACCGGTTAACGAAAGCAATAATAGGTGTTATATAGGGAAATTTGGTCGCCTGGCAGGCGACATTTTAAACCCTCGAAATTTGCGTAAATTCGCCGTTTTTGGGGTATTTTTTGCCGTTATGCGCCGAGAGTCGGTTGCCCGAACTTGAAGAGCATGCTATTGATTTCCCAGATATCATACTTTTTCCGCTCAATAAAGTACCTGACAATCAGGTCACCCCTGTTAGAGGGCGAAAGAGCTATTTCGGCGCGGGCGAGCAAGTCGGTGGTCTCGTCCAAATCCAAGTGCAGGGCGATTGCAAGCGCAAGCGCAGTCTTCTTGGTAGGCTTGTAGTTCACGTTGCTGCGTATCTTGGAAAAGTGCTTGCGGTCGAGATTCGCACGCTTGTAGACTTCCACGTCGTCCTGGTTCTTCTCGTGAATGAGGCTGAAAAGTTTGTCGCAAAAAGTTTCGCCCGGTTTTGCAAGAATGTCCTCGATGTTTTGGGCGCCATTCTCTGAAATGGCGCAGTACATCTTGGCACACAATTCATCAGCATCGTCCTCTTCCGTGTCAGACGACTCTTCAATGCATTCACTTTTCTCAAGGAGACTGTGTGCTTCTTCGAGGTCAAAAAACTCTTCCGACGGCACGTTTCGCCCAGCACATTCCAGCACGTCGCCATTATTCCGCCAACGCTGGCCTACATACCTGCGGACATCGCTGTACTTATCCTGCACGTAATTGTCGTCGATAAACGCCTGGATATCGTCGCTCAGTTCTTCCGAGACCTCAAACGCTTTGCGGTCAAAAACGACAAGCATCACGTCCATCTCGTTTGCCTGCAAAAATTCACCGATGGCGTTCAATGCAATCTTTAAAGCGCTATCCTTGGGGAACTTGAACACGCCGCTCGAAATAAGCGGGAAGGCGATAGACTGGCAGCCCAGTTCCTGCGCCTTCTCTAGCGTGCCCCGGTAGCAGTCGGCAAGGGCAAGTGCCTCGCCCGAATCACCGCCGTTCCACTTGGGCCCAACCGTATGGATGATGTACTTTGCCTGAAGCGCGAAGGCAGGCGTCACTGCAACCTGCGCCACCTTGAGCGGACCAACTTGCTCGCGTGCCTTCAGCAGGTCATTGTACCCGGCAGCATTATATATATGGTATTCCGCGCCTCCACCGCAGATAGGGGCCTTGTTAGCAGAATTGACAATGGCGTCTGCCTTGACTTTCGATATGTCATTGCGTACAATTTTCAGGGGCATAGCAATAAAGATACTTTTTTTGTATTTTTTGGCTATGCTTGTCAAAGTTTTGGTTGACAATATCGCGGGCAGTCCTAACTGTGCAGGCAATAAATGCACGCCTCTCTGTGGTGAATGGGGTCTCTCCGTCTACATAGAATTTGAAGGGCGCCGCTACCTGCTCGACACGGGCGCCTCCGCAAATTTCGCAAAAAATGCCGCCGCCATGGGGGTGGACCTCGCGCAAGTCGATGCGGGCATCCTGAGCCACGCGCACTACGACCATGCAAACGGGATGGCGGAATTCTTCAGAATCAATGGCACTGCACCCTTCTACCTGCGCAAGGGCGCCGCAGAGAACTGCTACCACACGCACAAGATCCTCGGGCCCCTCGCCTACCACGAATACATAGGCATCCGCAAGGGATTCCTGAAGCAGTTCGCCGACCGCATATGCTTTGCGGAAGGTGACATGCAGATAGCACCGAACGTGTACCTGGTCCCGCACAAGGATTCCGTTGCCAGCGCAGAAGCCCGCGAGTGTATAGCCCGCGCGGCATGCCTCTCTGTGAAGGAGAACGGCAGGTACCGCTACGACAGTTTCGAGCACGAGCAGAGCCTGGTATTCGATACGCCCGAAGGACTCTTCGTGATGAACAGCTGCAGCCACGGCGGGGCAGACAACATCGTGAAAGAAATCAGCGCAACGTTCCCCGGCAAAAAGATCTATGCGATTCTCGGCGGGTTCCACCTGTTCCGTTGCAGCGACGAGACCGTGCGGGCTTTCGCAATGCGCCTGCGCGACCTGGACGTGCAGAAAATCTACACGGGGCACTGCACCGGGCAACGCGCCTTCGAGATACTAAAAGAAGTGCTCGGCGAGCGCGCCGAGCAAATGTTCACCGGGATGACGATTTAAGGTAGCGGGATACGCCACCCGATTACCGCTTCCCTTCCTTCTTGTAGCGTTCGATGCATTCCTGGTAGAAGTCGTACGTCTGCTTGGCGATTGTCTTCCAGCTGAACACGTCGATAGCGCGCTTGCGGCTCACCTCGCCCATCTTCTTCGCAAGTTCCGGGTTTTCCAGAATCTTGTTTAACTTGTTCGCAAAGTCGGTCTGGAAGGCCTTCGGGTCGGCCGGGTCGAAGTCCGTATCAGAAACGTGCTTGAGCGGTACCAGGAATCCGGTCTCGCCGTCCACGATAATCTCGGGAATGCCACCCACCGCAGAACCCACCACCGGAGTCCCGCAGCTCATCGCCTCGAGGTTGATGATACCGAACGGCTCGTAGAGCGAGGGCGTGGCAAACACGGTCGCATGGCTGTAGAGCACACGGAGTTCCTCGTGCGGCACGGCCTCCTGGATCCACACCACGCCATCGCGGGTGGCCTGGACCTTATCGATAAGCGACTTGCATTCATCGGCAAGCTCGATGGTGTCGGGAGCACCCGCACAGAGCACCACCTGCGCATTCTTGTCGATCTGCGGGATGGCCTGGATCAGCTGGCTGATACCCTTCTGGCGCGTAATGCGGCCCACGAACAGCACGTAGGGGCGCTTCGGGTCCACACCCCACTTGGTCAAGATGTTCTCGTTAAATGTCGGAGCATAGAAGTCCGGGTCGATACCGTTGTAAATGACCTTCACGCGGTCCTCGGGCACGCCGTAGAGTTTCATCACGTCACGCTTCATGCCCTGGCTCACCGCAATCACGCCGTCGGCAGCCTCGTAGGCCGTGCGCTCAATCCAGCAGCTCATGGCATAACCGCCATCGCCCAGCTGTTCCGCCTTCCACGGGCGGTGCGGTTCCAATGAATGCGTCGTGAGAATCAGCGGGCACTGCAAAAGGCGGCTCGCCAGCACACCACCGAAATGGCTATACCAGGTGTGGCAATGGATGACGTCGATATCCTTGAGCATCGCCGCCCACTGCAGGTTGATATCGAGCGGCTTGAAAATCTTCTGGAAGCGGTCGTCTTCGGGGTTCAGCGCCAGCTTGCGCGAAAAACCGATGGCGCGGACGTTGTCCTCGTCAAAATCCTGACTACCAAAGCAGCGTGCCTCGACATGGCAAAGTTTCGAGAGTTCCTGCGTCAGGAACTTAACGTGAATACCCGCACCGCCATAAATTTCTGGCGGAAACTCGTTAGTAAGTATAGCAGCGTTCATACGAAAACTCCTTTCATTCAAGGATAATTATAAAAAAAGGCACCCCGCCGTGGGGCGAGGTGTCTGGAGTGAGTGTGGAGTTTCTTAGAAATTCTTGCACTGGCCTTTCCACTTGCCCTGTGCACCGATAATTGCGCCATCGATGTACTTGCCAGTGGTACCCACGAAATCAGCCTTGCGGTCCGTTTCGCCACCGAGGTGCCAACGCATCCAAGAAACGGTAGCAGCCATGCCGCCCCACGGACCGGAACCGTGGCCCCAGCCGCATTCGCCGTTCTGGCATTCGTTACCCTGACCGCCGGTCATCTTGAGGAGGCAGGCCGGAATCCTGACGTTATTGTTGTTGTAGTCACCTTCGGCGTTCGGGCGTTCCATACCACCTTCACCGTAGACGATTGCAGCAGTCTTGCCCTGAGGAACATTTGCCAGTTCCGCATGGTTGAACGCGCCACTGTTGTTGAGGACTGCAGTAACCACGCGCTTGTCGTTGATAAGCATCTTTTCGGACTGGAGGCCGCCCATGGAGTGACCGGAAGCGCCCACCTTGGTCATGTCGAGCTTGCCGTACAGCGGATCGCCCTGGGTGGTGTTCTTCTTTTCAAGCCAGTTGAGCGCGGGGATGCCGCGGTCCGTGCCATCCGGAGATTCGCTAGTAGCCACCACCACGAAACCGTGAGAGGCGAGACGACGGATGATGCCTTCGTAGTCATTGGGGTTAGAGCCGCCACCCGGGCCCCACAGCACAACACCGTGCTTCTTGGTGCTGGAAAGCTGCTTCGGGTAGCAAAGCACGCCACCGCCATTGTCGGCAGTATTCCTGATATATTCAACTTCCATCAGGTTCTTGTTCTCGTCGCCACCTTCGGCAAGGAAGATGCCGTCGTCAGCCTTTTCGCTGGAAGAAGAGACAACCTTTTCACTGGAGCTGGAAGCAGGCTTAACAGCAGAGCTGGAAGCCGGATTGACATTCGAGCTGCTCGAAAGATTTACTATCGGATTTGTCCCAGGGCCGCAAGCATCGGGCAAACTAGACGCCAAACAGGCATCATCGCCACCCGCGAGCGAGCTGCTAGTCGGGTCAACAATTTCGCCACCCTGGCCGACACCTTCACCACTGCCGCCAAACGGGTCAACAACAGCGGAACTGCCGGGGAAGAAACCGGCATCGCTGGAAGAGGATGCGAGCGTCGGGTCAACAACGGCACCACCGCCCAGGGCCGGATCGGCCATGCCCGAAGAGCTCAAAAGGCTCGGGTCAGCACCATACTGCTCCGCAGCGGCAGAGACGGTAGATTCATCGCAGTTGACAACGGCAAGGGCTGCACTAACAATCACGAGTCCCTTCGCCAAATTCTTGAAGAATTGAGATTTCATTTGATTACTCCTTGTTTTTGCACTCCTTAACCGCATATAAAGATACCTTGGAAAAAAGCGAAAAATCCACCCTAAAGAGGAGTTTCTATGGACAAAAAATCCAAAGGCCATGGACAAAATGTCCATAATTCGCTCAAAAAACGGCATTTTTCCGAGGAAAGCCACTAAAAAACGCCCGGCAAAAACCGAGCGTCATTTACAAACAAATTAACAGCCTTTTAGGATTACCGGGGCGCGTAGATACGCGACATGAACTCGGCGCGGGTCTTCTCGTCGGTCTTGAAACGGCCCAAAAGCTGTGTCGTAACCATCGTGGCACCGGGCTTTTTCACGCCACGCATCGTCATGCACATGTGGCTCGCTTCCAAGACAACCGCCACACCCTTCGGCTGCAGTTCTTTCTGGATGAGTTCCGCAATCTGGCGGGTCATGCGTTCCTGGATTTGCGGGAAGCGGGCATAGAATTCAACGACGCGCGGGATCTTGGAAAGCCCCACCACGCAGTCGCCGGGAATGTAGGCCACATGCGCCTTGCCCGTAAACGGCAGAAAATGATGCTCGCACATGCTTGCAAACTCGATGTCCGGCACGATGATCATCTCGTCGTACTTCTCGTGGAAACGCGTCTTGAGGATATCCTCGGCGCGGGTCTCGCCCGAAAGGCCGGTCATGAGTTCGGCATACATCTTCGCGACACGCTTCGGAGTATCCAGCAAGCCTTCGCGGTTCGGGTTCTCGCCCATGCCTTCCAGAATCATCCGGAAGCCGTCTTCCATTTTCTTGAAGTCCATCATGGTGCGAAAGATAGAAAAATTACTGGATATTAACTCTCACCAAGGCGCCAGCGCCCTTGGCTATATATATACCGTGCGGAATATTTTCGAGCGACATGCCGTTTATCGCGGTGCGGACAAGCGTACCGTTCACGTTGAAGAGCCTGATTTCGCCCGCAGATTCCAGGCGGTTGCCCACGCGCACAATCCCGGAGGCCGCACGCGCCAAACCATCACCCAACTGCGCGCCGGTCGCAACCTTTGTCGTACCGCTCGAGCCGTCGAAACCTTCCACATGCGTGATGCCGCTGTTCACGTAGTCGCCGAGCCCGTAGGCACTGCGCATAATCTTCAGCACGTCCATATCGAACACGGAGCCGTCCGGTTCCGACTGCCTGCGGATAATAGTCATATTATTCTCGCCCTCGTGACCGGTATCCCAGGCGATGGGCACCACCTTGTTTTTCTTCGCCGATTTCATCAGGTAATCGTAGTAGGCGTGGCGCCCGCGGGTATGGCGTTCAAAATCCTCGCCCGAAATCACGCCCACGCGGTTGTTCGCGCCGAACTCCCCGATAATCACGGGTACGCCCTTGTCCACGAAATTCGTTTTCATTTTCCCGAACTGGTCATCCATACGGTCGCCAGTACACGGGTCGCCCATCGCACCCGCCCAGGCGTTGTAACCGCAGTTGTGTATCACATCGGCACCCGTCGCAAGGTCGGTTGTACCCCAGTAATATTGCGGGTACACTTGCGCGCCCCAGTCGGCAACATCGTTCATCAGCGTGTAGGTGTACGGGTCGTAGTAATGCACCTCCACCATCAGGCGGTTTTCAATCACGTCCTTCGGGAGTTTCGAAACCGGCATCACCTCGGTCGTGCGGTCGATACTTGTGGAAGGCCCCTGAATTACGAGCGTGCGGCTCGCATTGTTCCCGCCCGTCGCACGCACTGCATCCACGAACGTCTGGTGGTACGTCATCAGGATTTCGGTTTCGTGCTTATAGTTATCATCGGTAGTCGCGGGTTCGTTCGCGCTCGCAAAGAGCAGGTTCTCGTTGTAGTCCTTGAACTTGTTCGCAATCTGCGTCCAGTACGATTTCTGCTTCGCGTTCACCTCGTCTTTCTTGTCGTCGCTCAGGTTAGATTCAAGCCAGCCGCCATCCCAGTGAATGTTCAGGATGGTCACGAGACCCGCACGCATGCACATGTCCACGACCGTCTTCACCGAATCCATCCAACTTTCGTTAATCACGCCGTCCGTTGCATGGCTATCCCAAGCACACGGAATGCGGATGGTGCTGAACCCGGTCGCCTTCACCGAATCGATATAGGCCTCGGTCGGGAACTTGTTGCCCCAGCCTGTAGGGTTGCCCGGAACTTCCATCGTATTGCCGATGTTTATCCCGAAGCCCATCTTGTTGAACATTTCGCCCGCAGTCGGGAGCGTTTCGGCATTCGCGAGTACAGCAAGCGATGCCACGGAGAAGGAAGCGGCAAAAACCGCAGTCCTGAGTTTGCTTTTAAGCATAACATCCCTTTAAGGCGTAAAGACGCCTTCACTTCAAACAACACTTGAAATATATATGGATTTATGGTCCGCGGGCACCCATCCGGCATTTTTTCCGTTGACAAGATGTCAATCTTGTACGCAAATAATGTATTTTGGAACCATGACAACGCCAAATAACATTCCCGACCCGATGGCAGTACACCCGATTGCAGGCTACGACAAGGAAATCTACGTCAAGCCGACGCTCAAGAACCCGAACATCATCGTCGGGGATTTTACCTACGCTGACTCGGAATTCGAAAGCCATGTGACGCACCATTACGACTTTCTCGGCGACAAACTCATCATCGGGAAGTTCTGCCAGATTGCTGCGGGAGTGGAGTTCGTGATGAACGGAGCGAACCACCAGATGAACGCGGTCTCGACTTTCCCGTTCTACACGCTCGCAGGCTGGAACATGAAGGCGCCCGCCCCTGCGGACATGCCACTCAAGGGCGATACGATTATCGGGAACGACGTCTGGATAGGCCAGAACGCGACGATTCTCCCCGGAGTGCATATCGGTGACGGTGCAATCATCGGCGCAAACAGCGTCGTAGGCAGCGACGTGGAGCCCTACACGATTGTCGCAGGCAACCCGGCGCAGTTTATCCGCAAACGGTTCGACGAGGAACTTACAAACCTGATGCTCGAATGGCGCTGGTGGGACAAGCCCATCGAAGAAATAAACTCGCTTATCCCGGTACTCACGAGCAGCGACTTGGCAGAAGTCAAGAGAAAAGTTAAAGAGATGCTCGGGAAATAACCCAGCAAAAATTACACGAACACGACTTCGTTGCCGACGCGCGGGGATTCCGCGCGGTTCGGGAGGCCACTTTCCGTGTCGGCGTAGCCGATGGCAACGGAGGCGTACACGCGTTCGTCTTCACGCAGGCCGAGGCCGCGCAGGTATTCGAGGAGCGTCGGGTCTTCGTTCAGCCACTTGAGCTGGTTGATGTAGCAACTGCCGAGGTCAAGTTCGTTCGCCGCAAGCATCATGTTCTCGACGGCGCAGGCGACATCGGCCATGTTGTTGCCGTATTCCTTCTTGTTCGCGACCACAATCAGCACGGGCGCCGTGTAGCAGAACGAGTAATTCCCCTTGCGGGCGAGCGTGATGGAATTCTTGAGGCTCTTGTACAAGTCTTCGCGAAGTTCCATCGCGGCAAAAGCGGACTGTACAAGTTCCTTGAGCTTCGCAATCACCGCAGCATCCGAAATCACAAAGAAGTGGTTTGTCTGCGCATTGCCACCGGTAGGGCCGAACTGCCCCGCCTCAACAATCTGCTTCAACTTCTCGAGTTCAACAGGCTGCGCCTTGAACTTGCGGGTACTGCGTCGCGTCTTGATAGCTTCAAGTGTGTTCATCACTTCTCCAGCGGGAGCACTAGGATACGAGAATTCCGCTTCTGGTTGTAGTGGTCACGCTTGCTCTTCGGCAAATCCTCGACCGTACCATCCTCGAATCCGAAGTGGTAGAACCAGTCGAGAGCCTGCGTGGTGAGCAAGAAGAGTTTTTTGTAGCCCTTCATGCGGCCGACAGAAATCAGGTGCCGCACGATGGCATCGCCAATGCCCGACTTGCGGTAGTTCGCACCCACCGCGATGCCCGCAACTTCGGCCATCCCGTCCTCAAATTCATGCAACGCGCCGCAACCGTGAATGCTGTTGTCGATGCTGTACACCACGTAGTCCTTGAGCTTCTCGGAAATGCTTTCCTGAGTGCGCGGCACCAGGTAGCCCTTCGCGATGTAGTCCTGCATGATCCGGAGAATATCCGGAATATCTTCGATGTTCGCAGGCCGGATACTCGAGTACTGGTTCGCGTACACCATGGTACCGTCGCCCCGCGCGCTGAATACTTCCTGCAGCACGCTGCCCTGGAATTCACCGCTCAGCAAATGCACGCGGTTCGCGCCCGCCTCGCACGCCCGGATGGCGTTCATCAGGTAATCCATCTGCGCAAAGTCGAGCACGTCGGAATTGAGTTCCAGGAGTTCCTTCGCCTGGTCCACGTCCAATGCAGAAATCACGCCCGAATCCGTCGGCTCCAGGTACTTCGTGTTCTTGCCGGTCACAAGCCCCTTGAGCTTGATGCCGTTCTCGTTACCGATAAAGAACAGCTTGCCCACCTGCATGTACTTGCAGATTTCGGTCGCGAGTTCCGTAGAACTGATATTGTAGGCATGCCCGATCTTGTTCCAGCCGATAGGCGGAATGATAGGCACGAAATTCTCGTCAAGCAGCTGCTCCAGAATATCGCGCTGAATCCGCTCGATCTTTCCTGTGCGCATGTAGTCCACGCCGCCAATCACGCCAAGGCTCCGGGCCAGCACCCAGTTGCCCTGGATACCGCTCAGGCCGCTCGCCGTGAGGTGGCTCATGATGCGCTGGGCAACCCCGAGGCTAGCCTGCTCAATGAGGGGCAGGGCCTCCTCGCTCGTAAGCCGGACGCCACCCTCGAACTTGCTTTCAAGTTCCCAGGCCTTCAACTGTGCGTCGATACTGTTTCGCGTACCCGGCACGATAATGATGCGGATACCCGCCTTGTGCAACAGGGCGATATCCCGCATAAGCACGGGGAACAGCGGATGGTCCATCAGGCCGTCGTCAATCTTCAAAACGAACAGCTGGCCCTTGAACCGGTCCATATAGCCGAACACTTCCCGGATGAATCCGGCAACTTCGAAGTGCTGGGAATAGAAATCGGACGCAGTGTTATTCATGGCCATAAACATAAAAAAACACGGCCCCGTCAAGGGCCGCGTCCACAAATTTTTGCCTTTTCAAGCCTGAAATTTCGCGTTACTTCTTCGCAGCGGGCTTCTTTGCACCCTTCGCGGCAGGCTTTGGGGCTTCCTTGGCGGGTTCGGCCTTCGGGGCCTCCTTCGCTTCGGCAGGCGCAGCGGCGGGTTCTGCAGCCTTAGCCGCAGCCGTATCGGCCGGCGCCACGGCAGCACTATCCACGGCCGGGGTCTCGGCATACACCTTCAGGAGTTCCACATCGAACACGAGGAGCGCATTCGCGGGGATCATCGGCGGGACGCCCGCCTCGCCATACGCAAGCGCGCTCGGGATCCAGGCCTTCACCTTCATGCCTTCCTTCATCACCTGGAGCAGGTCCTGCCAGCCCTCGATCACGGCATTCACCGGGAACTCGAGCGGTTCGCCACGCTTCACGCTGTTGTCAAATTCCGTACCGTCCAGAAGGGCGCCAATGTAGTGGACCTGCACCTTGTCGCTCACCTTGGGGGTAATGCCGGTACCTTCCTTGACTACCTTGTACTGCACGCCCTTCGTGGTAACCTTCACCGTGGAATCCAGCACATTCTTCGCCAGGAACTGCGCCTGCTCATCGAGAGCCTTCTGGGCGGCAGCCTTCGCATCGGCCTCCTTCTGCTTCTGCATCTGGAGCAGCAGGCCCTGGAGCGCCTGTTCGGATGCGGAATCCGTCATGAGCACCTTGCGGGTCGTGTCCACCTCATCCTTGATGGCAGCAATGATCACGTCGAGACGGAGAGGAACATTTATGTTCGCAATCGCCTTGCCGAGGTCCATACCCAGGGCGTAGCTGTAGCGGTCGACCGTGCTGTCGAGGACAATCTTCGTTTCGGGGGCGGGGGTAGCCGCGGGAGCGGGGGCCGGAGTCGGGTCCGTCGCGGGGGCAGCATTCTTGTTCCCGCCGCAGGCAAGCAGGGCGGCGCAGGAGGTAGCAAGGAGGGTAAAGCGGGTCAGATTCATGGCGTTCCTTTCCGTTTTGTGATGTTCAACACGCAAAAAATTAGGAATTTTCGTTCCACTAGACCACTTCCAAGCCCGGGATTTCGGGCATTTTTGGACCATTTTGGCCCCTAAAATTGCGTTTTTCGCCCGTTTTGGGCAATTTCACCCCGAAATTGTGAGCCGATTCACAATGTCAACGTTTTGTAAACTCCACGTTACTCAAAATCTTGCATTTTGTGTAAAACGTTTCTATTTTTATACACGAGGGATAGAGGTACGTAACATGAATAGCAACTTTATGAATATGGTGGCGAAAGCCTCCAAAAATAAGAGCCTATTCGACTCTTCTGTCGAGAGCATCAAGGATGCCCTCGATGCATCCGTCAAGGTCAACCAGACCATCCCCCAGCACATGACCCCGAAGGCACAGCCCACCACCGGCTGGCTCCGCGGAGCGCTTTCGTACCCCTGGGCGATCGTCTGCCTCGTCATCCCCGCCGTGCTCGACATGGCCCTGTAGCTCCGACCCGGGGGTTACCCCCGTCCCGGCCCAAACTCTTTTTAGCACTGCCCTGCCCAGCGCGGGGTATTTTTTTTATTTCTATCTTTGTTGCCGAACCATTCGCGCAACCCGCGCACCGGAGACTTTATGGCAGCACTCATCCTCGACGGCAAGGCACTCGCCAAGACCACTGAAGAAGAACTCAGCGCCCGCGTGGCAAAACTCAAGGAAAAAACGGGCAAGACCCCGATTCTCGCCACCATCCTGGTGGGCGACGACCCGGCCAGCGCCACCTACGTGAAGATGAAGGGCAACGCCTGCGCCCGTGTGGGCATGGAAAGCATCCGCGTGGTGCTCCCCAAGAACACCACCACCGAGGAACTCCTCAACAAGATCCAGGAATTGAACGACAACCGCGACGTGCACGGCATCCTGCTGCAGCACCCGGTTCCGCGCCACATTGACGAACGCGCCGCCTTCGAGGCCATCGACGCCCGCAAGGACGTGGACGGCGTGACCTGCCTCGGCTTTGGCCGCATGGCAATGGGCGAACCCGCCTACGGTTGCGCAACTCCCGCCGGAATCATGCGCCTGCTGAAGGCCTACAACATCCCGCTCGCAGGCAAGCACGCCGTAGTCGTCGGCCGTAGCGCTATCCTCGGCAAGCCCATGGCGATGATGCTCCTGAATGCAGACTGCACCGTAACCATCTGCCACAGCAAGACGCAGAACCTCCCCGAATTCGTGAAGCAGGCCGACATCCTCGTGGGTGCGGTCGGCAAGCCCGAGTTCATCAAGAAGGAATGGATCAAGCAGGGCGCCGTCGTGGTCGACGCCGGTTACCATCCGGGTGGAGTCGGCGACATCGAGAAGGGCCTCGACGACGTGGCGAGCGCCTACACACCGGTCCCCGGCGGCGTGGGCCCCATGACCATCAACACGCTCATCTACCAGAGCGTGGAAAGCGGTGAAAAGTATTTGGGATAAGATCCTCGCCTGCGCGAGGATGACGAGGGAAGGTCGCGAGGATGACGTGGGCCTGCAAGGATGACGAGGGTGCGGGCTAGCGCCTGGTACGTTCCAGTTCAACGGCGTCCGCTTCGGCGGAATTGGGCGAGAGCATGTTCTTCATGGTCTGGCCCACGAACTCGGCGCCCACCCCGATTATCGTTCCCGTAGTAGAATCGTTCGAGAATTCGCGACTGTCCATCCCGGCAGTCGCATCTTTCATTGCGGACTTGTCGTTTTCCTTCGGGTCGGAATACACCATCGGGCCCTTCCTGTTCCCGAGATCGATGGAATCGGCCTTCGTCGGTTCAGCCGCCTTCTTCTGCACGAGCTGCGCATTTGCAGTCGTAGCGCAGGCAAGCAACGCCACCAGCACGGCAAAACGGGAAATAGACGCCGTCGCAAAAATCATGCCGCACTCCCCTGCCCGGCGCCGTCATTACTGGAAACGTTCTCGCCCTTACCCGCCGCCTTCCTATCGTGCCGCGCAAAGAACTCCGCGACAATCGTCCCGCTGATGGAATGGTATGCGCAACTGATGGCACACGGAACCACACAAATCGCAGCCTCCGGATGGGCCGCCACGTTCTCGGGATTCGCGAAGAAGGCCGCCGCAAGCACGGTCGCCATGCCCGCATTCTGCACGCCCACCTCGATAGCGATGGTGCGCTTCTTTGCGGTATTAAACTTGAAGATGCGACCGACGGTATAGCCCAGCACGTAGCCGAGCCCGTTGTGGAAGAACACCACCGCAAGCACAAGGAACAACAGCGAGAGCCCGTTCGCGAGCAGGTGCGGACGCACCGTCACGATGACGCCGCCCACAATCAATGCAAGGCCAATCACGCTTACCGCGGGCATATTCGCACGTACTTCCTTGAACACCGGGTTCTTGCCCAGGAAATAGTTGCAAATAAAGCCAACCAGAATCGGCGCAACCGTCACATACAGGATATTCAGGAACATCCCCTTCGCGTTCACGTCAATGCTCGTATCGGCAAGCCACAGCACCAACAGCGGAGTCATGAGGGGCGCAAGCAAGGTCGAAACCATCGTCATGCTCACCGAGTAGGTCACGTCACCCTTGGCCAAGAAGCTCATCACGTTGCTCGAGACGCCACCCGGGCAGCAGCCCACGAGAATGATGCCCACGGCAAGGTAGGGGTCCAGCCCAAAAATCTTGGTGAGCGTGAAGGCCACCAGGGGCATGATGGTGTATTGCGCGCAGGCACCCAGCAGAATGTGGAACGGCTGCTTCATGAGGTTTTTCACGTCATCGACAGTGATGGTGAGGCCCATGCTGAGCATGATGACGCCCAGGATGATGGAACTCGTGTTGCCATGCACCCAGCCGAAAAGGACGGGAGCGAAGAACGCTATAACAGCGCAACCGATGACAACCAGGGATGTGTAGGTAGAAAGGAAACGGCTAAAGGCCCTAACGATCTTGAGCATGCGCAAAATATAGCATTGTCGCGTGTCCGTGGCACCCCATTTTACAAAATCGACCTAACGGGCGATAATTATAGAGCCAATCCGTGCTGTTTTCCAATTTTTTTTGTATTGACAGTTTTCTGACACCTTTTTTGTTTATATTAGGAACATGCTACACTTAAAATTTGCCCTGAATCTGGAACATCTCGCTGACGAGATGATTAAAGCAATCTCTAAAGAATGGAATGACCCATTCAATGCGCCGGTCGTAATATTCCCGGACCCAAAACTCGAACAGTGGTTCCGCCTTCGTTGGATGAAAGAGAAGGGCGTTCTTGCCAACCTGAACAAGAGCACCATTGACAGGTTCCTGTTTCAGATTCTTGTGGGTGACGACCGCAAATTGAAAAAACTTTCGTCTGAGATGCTTGCTAATGTAATCATGGCATATTTGTTGGGTAAAGACGATGGCGAGAAACCCAATTATAAGACATTAGACCCCAAGGTTGCCGAGTATCTTACCAAGAAAGAAAATGCCGGTAGCGAAGAACGAGTTCTGGACGAAGTTCGGCTTTATGATTTCGCAAATAAGCTGGCGGGACTTTTCCTAGAATATGAAACGAGTCGCCCCCAGGGCTTTCTGCAGGCAGAAGGAATTCTTGATTGCTGGTCAGAGGATGTTTTAACGAAATCTGGTAAACTGAAGGATTTCTTTGTAAAAAAGACCTGGGATAAAGATGCCGAGAAAAACAAGGATGTGCCGGTTGACAACGAATTATGGGAGAAGACCCTCTATTCCAAGATTTTCCATAATGTAAATGGAGAATCTTTATTGACGCGCGTTTTCGAAAAAGCAAATGGTGAATCAGAGGAAAATAAACAAGTCAAGTACTTGACTTTGCCTTTCCTTTATAAGGAGTGTCTTGATTCTAATAACAATCCTCAATTCAAGTACGATTCAAAAGCACCTGTCTTCATTTTAGGACTTTCGGGCATGGGTCAGTTCTATCGAATTGTCCTGCGTGAATTTGCCAAAAACCACGAAGTATACGCCTACATCCAAAATCCGTGTATGAAATTCTGGGAGGATCTGGACACATCCACCATCGTCCCTAGAATTGTACCGACACACGAAGGCGACAATATTTCAGAAACCGATGATTCCATCTCGGATAACGAGAACAATCTTCTTCGGTATTGGGGGAAATCTGGTAGGGACAATATTAAGCTTTGGTGCCTTACGGACGATTATTCCACATGCGATTTTTCAGAAGACGAACATCTAGAATTACTTGACGAAACTCAAGAATCGCCCAAAGACCTCTTACACGCCGTTCAATATCTGGTTGCGAATAGGCAGAATGAGTTTGAAGACGAGATGCTAGAGGGGCACAAATTCAAGAAAGAAGATTGTGATAAGTCTCTTACGGTAACGGCCGCCCCAAGTAAGCTACGCGAAGTCGAGGCATTGCACTCTTCGATTTGCAAGTTACTCCTGAATGGTGTTCATTCAAACGATATCCTGGTTGTGTCCCCAAACCTGCAGGAATACAGCCCGTACATTTATCAGATTTTCGATCAGGCAAAGAATGCGGCTGAAAATGGCGACGAATCGATAGTTTACGTTCCTTACACGATTGTAGATTCCATATCCAAGGATTCACTTGTTGGTGCGGCCATAAAAAAGCTTTTCCTGATTCGAAAGGAACATTCTGTTTCGCGTTCAGATTTCTTTGACATGGTTCGCAATCCTGTTGTTCAGGCAACTCGCGGCATCACTCCCGATATGGTGGCAATATGGGATACCTGGATTACTGACATGAACGTCTATCGTGATAGGCCGAAACAGGATTTCAAGCCTTGGCAGTGGGCTGTTAAAAGGATGCTCTTGGCACGCCTGACAACAAAAACGCAAAAAATTGATGATAGCGTTTATACACCTTACGCGAATATGAACAGCACGGACGACTCCTTGCTAGTAAAATTTATCAATGCCATTGAAGACCTTGAACAATGGACAAACGCTTTTAAAGAAGGTCTTGCAGAAAGCAATTCCGAAACATTACTCGAAATGCTCAATAGTTGGGTCAATATGAAGAAAGTTCCCGATGAACTTGCCGGGGAACGCGCTGCATATTTTGAAGTTTGTAAGGCTCTCAATCGTCTGAAATACATATTCTATGCAGGGACGACCGAAAAGATTCCGATGGAGATTGTCAGGGAAAGCATCCTTGAACCAGCGACTGTTTCGGAATTTAGCTTCGGAAACCTTTTTGTGAATGGAATTTCGTTCATGAAGTTTGCTCCCAATAGAGTGATTCCGGTAAAGCATTTGTTCTTCCTGGGTGCCGATGTAGACCATTTCCCAAGTGACGATTCGTTTAATACATTAGACTTGCGTAGGCAAGTTCGTCCATGGCCGGGTGATGACACTGGTGTGAACCGCAATCGCTATGCTTTCTTATGCCAGCTGATGTGTACATCGGAAGGATTCCATGTCAGTTACCAGAATATGAACCTTGCTAAGGATAGCGAAATTTATCCGTCTCCAATTATTAACGACTTGAAGAATTTTGTTGCGGGTTTTGCCGAAAAGCAGAAAGATAAATTGACTGGCGAAGAATTGGAACCGCTGCATACCGAAAAGATTCCTCTTGACGAAACTCGCAGCAGGGATTGCCTGTTCACAAGGCGTGGTCGCAGATATATGGAATCAATTGAATGTATTCGTACGAATGCCTCTGAAACTCGCAAAGCGCCTTGCAGCAGGAATTCTAGCGATTCTTCCATCACTAAATATCCAGATAAGGTTTCAGTTTCTCAGATGAAACAGTATCTGAACGATCCGTTCCAATTCTATGTCGGTCGAATGTTGCGATTGGAAAAAAACGAAAACGATCCAACCGAAGAATATGTTGAACCGATTAGCTTGAACAACTTGGATGAAGCTATTTTCTTGAAACAGGCGGTATATATTGAAAAGGGGCTCGACAAGGATTATGAAAGTGTAGATGTCTATTTCGATGGGCTTAAATCGCAAGGGAATATTCCTTCTGGAAAGTTCGGCGAAGGAATGAGTGACACGATAAAAGCCCGTGCGGACGCGATAAAAGCCGAATTGGACAGCTTCTTCCCAGTCAGTGACTATACTTGTAAATCAATTGAGCTGAACGAATGCATCGAAAATGCTGATGGAATAAAATTTATGTTGCAAGGCAACATTCCGTTGGTCTTTTCATCCAAGGAAAAATGTGCGATTGTAAATGTGAGCAATTCGGATAGTTTGGGCGTGTACAAGTACTTGGATTCTTATATTGGCGCCCTGGGCTTGATTGCTGCCGGAAAAACAGAATCTGTGGATTTGTTTGTTGCGACAGGAGCGTGTCAAGATAGCGATGCCTATGAAGCTAATGTATGCCGTATAAACACAAATGCGGACGATGCAAAAGCGATCCTCTGCGACATTTACAAGAGATCCTTTATGGATCTTGATAATAAGATTTTGCCAATATCGCTTCTCTGCTCTGATATAAAGAATTATGAAGAGCTTAAGGCTAAACTGGCTGATGAACGTAGGGGACCATGGGTGTATTTTGCTGGCAAGGATCTCTTTATCAATGAGCTGGAAGAGTACTCTGGGTATTCAAGCGAAGACTTTGCTGACGAATGGGCTAAAGCCTGCGGCAAACAAAAAGATCTATTGGGCGAATTAAAGAACAAGATTGAAGGGCGGTAAAAAAATGAGCGGTAAGACTGAATTGGATCCTTTTGACATCAAGAGCTTTTCTCCGGAACAGGATCAGTATATCGAAGCTTCTGCAGGCACGGGAAAAACTTATACTATCCGAAAAATTTCGGCTGAACTGGTCAAGAACGACATTCGCCTCTCCGAAGTTCTCTTCGTTACGTATACGGAAAAGGCTGCGGGGGAAATGCGCGACCGCATTCGCGAAGAAATGAACGAGTGCCTAGAAAAAGCTTCACCATCGGAAAAGCGCTTGTTTGAACGCGCTTGTCAAGATGTTGACAAGGCCATGATTGGAACCATTCATTCGTTCTGCCGTAAGACCTTGCATGACTTTGCCTACGAGGCAAATGTCCCGTTTGATATGGAAAACGCCGATGATCAAGCCGCAGAAGCGGTTATTGACAGGTTGATTCGTGATGAATGGGAAAGCGATATCTGCAGCTTGCCGAGAGAGACTGCTTTGCCTAAAGATGTTGAATATATCAAGATTATGTTGAAAAAGGCGTTGAAAGCATACTCTCCAGAAAAAGAACCTGTTTTCCCGGCGACAAGTGTTCAGGAATGGATAGATCACAACCCAATTGCGACAAATCATTTCAAAACATTGCAAGGTAATTCGCAGGTAAAATTCTCGGGTAACAGGGGTGGCGAAAAAACGGTTGCGAGCCTGATAGAATCTATGCTCAAAAGCAAGGGGAAGTTGGTCAATGGTACCAGTTTTGGCAGTCGGCTTGCATCCGTTAGCACTGATTCTCCAGAAAAGCAAAAAGAGGTTACAGAAGCGCTGGAATATTTCTATCCCTTAAAAGTAACCTTGTTGGATTCAAACGTTGCGAAACGGCTTGGATTCCTGAATCAAAGGATGACGGAGCTCTATGAACTTTGGCAACAGGAAAAGGCCCGCCAAAAGGCTCAGTCTTTTGACGATATGATCTCGGCGGTGCGCCAGGCCGTTTGCCCGAATGGCAAGGCTCCTGAAACACCGACTTTCCTGTGCAAGAAAATTCGCGACGCCTACAAGATTGCCATCATTGATGAATTCCAGGATACTAACGAATTCCAATGGAATATCTTTGAAACGGTGTTCTTGAATAGCGAAAAAAATCATCTGATTGTCGTCGGTGACCCTAAGCAGTCCATTTATAGTTTTCAGGGTGCCGATTTGCAGGTCTATCGCAAGGCTACGAAAAGTATCAAAAACGGAAGTAAGCTGGCGACCAATTTCCGTTCGTCCATCTCGATGATTAAGGCGTGTAATTCGATGTTCTCTGTTGGCGACGAATCGGGGTATCCGTTCTTGCCGAAGGGCGATTTTTCGGATTCTGAATATCCCAAAAATGTTGAAGATCAGCGTCAAAATGCGATGTTCAATGGAAAGGAAACGAAACCGGTTTGGGTATCGCCCATTGTTCCCGAAAAGGGCTTTGCTCGCTTTGCTGTCCAGAAGATTATTGAATGTTGCAAGGAAGCGGACGGCAAGACCTCCTTGCAAGTGTTTGATCGAGGGAAAACAGAACCGCGAAACGTAAATTTCTCTGATTTTGTCATTCTCGGAAGAACAAGACCGGAAATGAACGAGATCAAGAAATGTCTTACGGCTGTCGGTATCCCCTTTGTGCTGTATAAGGATACATCGCTTTTCAATTCTCGCGAATGTGCAGAATGGATTTCCGTTTTAAGGGTGCTTGCGGCTCCAAATCTGTCTGGCTATAGCAGCAAATTGTTGAATAGTGTTTTCGTCACAGATTTCTTTGGGATGGACTTGCTCAATTTGAGTGACGATCCCCAGAAGAATACGGATGAAAAAGTGCTCTCGCAAATAGCCTATTGGAGATTGTTGGCTTCAAAGAAACAGTGGACCGAGCTTCAGGAGCAGATTTACGAAGACACCTGTGTAGAACAAAAGCTGAGTAGTCCGTCAAGATTGCAAGATTTGATGAAACTTCGCCAAATTGGCAACTACATCTTTGGCTACCTGTATGAGAAAAAGGTGACGCTTCAACAAGCGATCAAGCATTTAGAAACATTGTCTAAGAACAATAAGGAGGCCAGTGACGAAGAAAGGAATCTTGTTGCGAAGGGAACGGATTTTAAGGCCGTGAGATTGATGACTATTCATGCTTCGAAGGGCTTGGAATTTCCGGTTGTTATTTCTTGTGCGGGTTTCAAGGACGTGAATACTCACGCCGAAGGGCCGTTTGTTTTTTCTGCGGAGGAAAAGAACGACGGTGTCTCTCAAAAGTATGTTGGATTCGGCAAGGATGCCAAGAACAGCCGCCAAAGTGAAGAAGTTGTTGAATGGCATCGCCTACTTTATGTAGACTATACGCGAGCATCGTCTCTCCTGATTTTGCCGCAATATGACGTGTGGTATGAATGCGCCCAAGAGAAAAATCCAATCACAAATAGAAACGTTAACGTTTATGAAACCCGTTATGGCTTGAGAATGCAAAAGCTGAGACTCAATGAGGGGAAACCCATTATTGATGGTGGCTCCTCTTGGACTTTCCTTACTTATGCACATGGAAAGCTCTGCGAAGAAAAAAAGTTTGCTCAGTCATGTGAATGGGATGGTTCCTGGGATGTAAAAGTCCTCAGAAAGGAAGTCTCTGATGAACTGGCATTCTTTAACAAAGACGAAAAGAAGGACTCCTCGAAATTGCCAAGTGACGAAATTCTCAAGGCAATTCGTAAGACTATCAAGAAATCAAGTCTATATCAACATTCCTATTCTTCTATTGACAGAAAATCTCCAGGAACAGAGATTGAATCCATTGACGGACATCTGCTGGAACGCGCTGGCGACGAGCCTGACGATGATGTATTAAGCGAAATAAACGAAGATTCCGATTATCCGCGCGGGAATCTTTATGGCGAAGCCCTTCACCAGGTGTTCGAAGAACTTGACTTTGTGCGAATTGGTGGCTTGTCATTGGAAGAAGCCCAAAAAGATACGGAACTTTTCGATCTCATCACGAATAAGTTCTTATCGCAGGGCTTGCCTATTGGCAAGCATCCCAATTGGATGACTAGAACTGTTGAAATTATCTGGAATACGATGAACGCATCGCTCCCTGAAATACAGGGAGACAAAAAAACAGGAAAAGTATTTAGCCTCAAGAAACTAGATTCACAAGACCGTCTTGCCGAAATGGAATTCCATATGGATGTGAATGAAAAAGACTGTACCGACAAGCCCAAAACGTTCTGCAAGGGTTACATGGACCTAGTCTTTGTCATTAAGGGTGAAGGTAAGGAATACTACTCCGTGCTGGACTGGAAATCAAACCTTCTACAGAAATACGATTCCAAATCCACCTTCGAGGCCGCCAAGGAGCACTACTCCATCCAGATGGTTCTGTATTCCTACAGTTTGATCATGTGGCTCTGCAGTATCAAGGGGAAAAGTCCCGAAGATGTATTCAAAGAACACTTTGGCGGAATCTACTACGTGTTCGCCCGTGGTTGCAAGGCAAGCGAGGAGAGCGGCATCTTCGCTCACACCTGGAATACATTTGACGAACTGAAAGCCGCATATAAGGTTGTTTGGGAATTAATGTTCAAGTAGGGTAAACCGGAGACTATAAAATGACAAAAGAAGAAATGCTTGAAAAGCTGAACGGTTCGGTAAATGACTTTTTTTACCTGCTACGCGATATGCGCGGAGCATCCCTGCTAAACGAGAAACTGGTGCCGTTCCTAGTAGATTTACACTGTGTTGATTCCTCATCGGTCAATGCGCAGAAGGTCTTGCACATATTCTTCTCGCTGACTAACGATGGCAATACCTGCATCTCCCTGAACCCAGAGAGCCTACTTGCCAAGTGGAAAACCAAGTGGGATGGGCTCGTCTTGCTGGCATCTCAGGACCAGGAACCCGATGGATCGCGCTTTTTGTCTGCAGAAGATTTTAAGCCCGTAATTGATGCTGGCTGTGCCGAGTTGCAGGGGAATGTCAAATCGCCGCTCATCATAGAGAATCTCAAGAAAGACGGGAAAGCGGAGCCGTTCCTGTTTACAGAAAAGTATCTGGATGCTAAAAAGCTCATTGAACTTTGCTTCCGGAAGGAGATTGAAGATGGCAAAAAGAACAATCAATGCGTATTTAATGGCGAAGCCGGTGACTCCGGAGACCTTAGCAGTTGCAAGAAGGAAATCGAAGCCCTCATCAAAAAGGAATATCTTGAGGAAGGGCCGGACAAGTTTGATCTGAAAGTAGATCAGGACAAGGCAATCGTCAAGGGAGAAAAGCAAAATCTAATCATTACGGGTGGACCAGGCACTGGCAAGACCACAGTTGTGTTCTTCCTGCTCTGGAAATTGTTGAAAGAACATCCGGAAATGCTTGGATGGGATGTTCATTTTGCCGCTCCGAGTGGCAAGGCAGCCGACCGTCTGCGCGAAAGCATTGGTGAGAACTTCGACATGCTTACAAAGGAGGCACAGAATGATCCTGCAGTGATTCGCCTTAAAAATGTTGATAGCTATTCAACGTTACACCGTCTTCTGAGCTATAATCCGCAGACAAATAGCTTCCGCTTTAGCAAGAAGTCTCCGTTCCCCGAAAAGTCCATTTTCGTGATTGACGAAGCGAGCATGATTGACCTTTCCCTTTTTGCGTCTTTCATGCAGGCACTGCCACAAAAAGACTTTAGACTCTATATCCTTGGAGACAAGGACCAGCTGCCATCTGTTGATGCGGGTGCCGTGCTAGGCGAAATCCTCGAACTCGATAAGAACAATGTCGTTGAACTCACCGAGTCAAACCGTTTTGACAAAGATTCCAAAATCGGTCGCCTTTCTCGATACATCCAGAAAAAGTTGAGCGAAGAAGAGCTTCAGTTCAAATTGGAATGGCAACCATGGAATACAGAAATGAAACTCTGGAATCCGAAGGAACCCGATGAGATAAACTTTCTGCGCTTGGGAGACGGAAAAAAGCCGTTGACATTTGCCGAAGAAGAAGCCGAACTGCAGGGATTGATTGACGCCTGGGTTGAAAGATTCTATAAAGGAAAAGAAAGCAATCCCGACTTACCCGGATTGGCAAAAAAGATTCGCCCGGATCAAGCGCCGGAAAATATTACCAATTGCGAATCCTTGTGGAAATTGGCAGATGCTGCGCGTATTCTTTCTGCAGAACGTCGTGGCTTGCGCGGTGTTGAAAATCTGAACAGGATAGTCGCCAAGGCGCTTGGCAAAAAAGAAAATGAACCATTTGATGGCCAACTGATGATTCTGACAAAGAACCAGTCTTATTTCGATCTATACAATGGTGATTCCGGTGTCGTAGTGAATTGCGATACGCGTCCGACGCTCATGATCAAGCGGAAAGGGAACTTCGTATTCTATCCGATTTCGCTTTTGCCAAGCGATTCGATAGAACCCGCCTTCGCGATTACCATCCACAAGTCGCAGGGGTCAGGCTACCCGAACATCATGATGTTCCTGCCTACCCGCAAGGGGCACCCGCTGTTGAATAGGCAAATTCTATATACGGGCGTGACACGTACCAAGAAGCAGAGCCTTACCATTGTCGCGACCCCCGAAACCTTCAAGGCAGCATGCGAGACGGTCATCAAGCGCGACACGGGAATCGAATTGTAGAGAAGATCCCCACCTTGGTGGCCATGCGCACTATGGCACTTCCCCAAAGAGGATAACTCTACTATGGCAACAAGTTGCCAAGTATCGTATAAAAGTGCCAAGTGCTGTCCGCCCGCCTTCGCGGGGATGACATTTCGGCAATAAACTGTGCCGTTTATCGGTGGTGGCGGAAATGCCTCTTCAGGAACGCTACAAGGAACCGGTAGAAGTTTTCGGTATTGCGGTTGTCGGCCTTGTTCTTCCGCATGGTCACGAGAAGTTCGCGGCGGAACGGGGCGTCCACGATCTTTAGCAGGCGAATCTTGCGCCTTTCCACGCGGCCCCAGGTGTATTCGGGCCAGAAGCACACGCCGATTCCCGAAGCCACGGCATCCTTGATGGCCGAGGTATTGTCGCTCTCGAACGAGATGTCAGTACGCACGCCCAGTTCCCGACAGAACTCGTTGCAGATACTGCGCAACTGCTTGGTACCCGCAAGGCCGATAAACTTCTCCCCCTCCATCTGCCGGAGCGATATGCGGTCCAGTTTCCGGTACCGCTCGCCGTTCGGCACCGCAAGGAAGATTTCCTCGTCAAGGCGCATCACCTCGTCGTCATCGGGCTTTGCCTTGCCCGCATCGGCATACGTGAACACACCCACATCATAGAAACTCGAACTTTCGTTCTGGATAAGGTCGAAACTGATTTCCGGGTGCAGGCGCTTATAGGCAATCACCGCAGAAGTTATCAGCGAAGATGCAGCAAGCACGTTCAGGCGCACCTTTACCGCATCGTCGCTTGCCATGGCTCGCAGTTCCTGCGGGAGCCTTTCGATTTCTTCGTAAAGCGGCTGCACACGCGCAAGAAAATACTTACCATATTCCGTCAACTCGATGTTTCGGCCCTTCGACTTGAAAAGTGGAACGCCGACTTCTTCTTCGAACTTGTGGATAGCCTTGGTAAGCGCCGGCTGCACAATGCACAGGTTATGCGCGCTCTTTGTCACGTGCTGCGTACGGGCCACTTCCATAAAATACTTGATATGCGTCAATTCCATATTAATCGCCTTGAATTAGATTATCGGCCAATTAATCACTTTTAGTTATTAATTCAATATAAATAATGCATTAGTCATTATCAATTGCATAAACTACATTTTGCCGCGAAAAGAGGTGAAATATGGAATGGTTTATCGACTTGTTCACTAAGCCCTCGGTCGGGCAGCAGGTGGTCACAATCGCGCTCACGGCGGCAATCGGCCTCATGCTCGGGAAAGTCAAGGTCAAGGGAATCAGCCTCGGCGGGGCGGGAGCGCTCTTCGTGGGCATCATCTTCGGGCACCTGGGCCTCCGCGTAGCCCCCGACGTACTCCACTTCATCCAGGAATTCGGCCTCATCCTGTTCGTGTACACCATCGGTATGCAGGTCGGCCCCGGATTCATGGATTCCATACGCCGCCACGGGCTCGTGCTCAACGTGCTTTCGACAAGCATCGTGCTGCTCGGCGTCGCGGTCACGCTCTGCCTGTACTTTTTCACCGATATGCATAACAACGTACCCGTGCTCATCGGGATGCTCTGTGGCGCCGTCACGAATACGCCCTCCCTTGGAGCCGCAAATTCAGCCTTTGCCGCGGCCGGGGTGGACACGTCCCTTACGGGTATCGGGTACGCTGTTGCATACCCCTTCGGTGTCATCGGCATCATTCTCGTGATGCTCCTCGTGCGCATCGCCTTCCGGCAAGACCCAACGGAGGCCGCGCAGAACTATGCCGCCGACATCGCCGCAAATACCAAGGAAATCGAATCGTGCAGCCTCACGGTAGACAACAGGAACCTTTACGGAATCATGCTGAAGGATATCCCGAACCTGATTGCAAGCGGGGTCGTCATCACGCGCCTGCTACGGGGTGACGAGATTTTCACCCCGAACGGCAAGACCGTATTGCAGGAAGGCGACAAGGTGCATATCGTGGGCATGCCCGATGCTGTCGCCAGCATGGAAAAGATTATCGGGAGGCGTCTCGAGACGCCCATCACGCAGGTCACCGCTGCGGATGGCGACCGCGCCATCCTGGTAAAGACGGTGCTCGTCACGAACAAGAAGGTATTGGGCAAGACCATCGGCGCGCTCGCCCTCGCCGAACGCTACGGCGTCAACGTTAGCCGCGTTGTCCGCAGCGGATTCAAGTTCACCGGCCGCCTCGATCTGCGCATCAAGTTTGCGGACAAGTTAAGGCTCGTCGGAACAAAGGAAGGCATCGAGGCCGCCGCCAAGGAACTCGGGAACTCGCTCACCGCGCTCGACCATCCCGAAATACTCCCCGCATTCCTCGGGATCCTTCTCGGCGTCATCGCCGGAAGCATCCCGCTCGCAATTCCGGGAATGCCTACCCCGCTGAAGCTCGGGCTTGCAGGCGGCCCGCTCATCGTCGCTATAGTCCTGAGCCGCAAGCGCAAAATCGGACCGCTCAACTTCTTCATGGCGAACAGCGCGAACCTCATGCTCCGTGAATTCGGGCTCACGCTATTTCTGAGCTGCGTCGGTCTCAATGCAGGCATCAAGTTCTTCGACGTGCTCCTGAACGGCGACGGAATGTACTATATGGGCCTCGCGGCACTCATCACCTTCCTGCCCATCGCCATCATGGCATGCGTAGGCCACCTCGCGTTCAAGGTGAACTACCTCTCTCTCTGCGGTGTACTCGCCGGTGCAACCACCGACCCGCCCGCACTAGCCTTCGCCAACAGCCAGGCAGACAGCGAGGCCGTGAACATCGGGTACGCATCCGTCTACCCGCTCACTATGCTGCTACGCATATTGAGCGGCCAGGTCCTTGCGATACTGCTGATGTCTGCGTAGGCCACCCAAAATTAAACTGCCCGCTGCGTTTTGCGGCGGGCTTTTTTCACTTCTGGTTAAAAAAAAACAAAAACGACAAACGAACGAGCGGTCGCCCGTGAACGGAAAAGGCTCGTATCAACGAGCCTTTGTAGAGACCTTTGACCACTTAGCGCTTCAGCGCTTATGTGGACATGGCCACCTTTAGGTGGGAGCGAGTGAGGAACCGGAGGTTCAGTTCCCGATACAACGAACGAGCGGTAGCTAAATAAGTTTTTCAACCTTCGAGCAAAGCTCTTCCGCTTCTGCAGCCGTCGGCGCCTCCGCAATCACGCGAATCACCGGCTCCGTATTGCTCGCGCGCACATGCACCCAGGACTTTTCGCTTCCGAGCCACAGGCCGTCACGCTCGTCGCTCTTCCAGCCGGCAAATTCCGCCTTCACCTTCGGGAGGATATCCGCCACCTTCTTGTCGCCGAGTTCGAACTTCTTCTTCGGCATCACGTAGGCAGGGTTTTCGGCCACGAACTTCTCGGGGCCACCGTCATGGTGGGCCATCCAGCTTAGCACCAGCGCAGCAGCCACTAGGGAATCGCGCCCATAGTGGAGTGCCGGCAGAATCACGCCGCCGTTACCTTCACCGCCGATGATGCAACCATTCTCGATCATCTGCAGGCTCACGTTAATCTCGCCCACCTTCGCGCGGCTGAATTCGCAGCCGTACTTCGTGGCGACATCCTCGTTCATGCGGCTCGTAGAAAGGTTCACGCAGACGCTACCCTTCTTCTGGCTCAGCACTTCTTCCGTAGCAATCGCGAGCGTGTATTCCTCGCCGATACTTTGTCCTAAACCATCCACGAGAGCGCAGCGGTCCGCATCCGGGTCCACCGCAAAGCCGAGCGCGCAACCGTTCTTCTTCACGGCATCGCGCAGGTCACCCAGGTTTTCCGGAATCGGTTCCGCACCGCGCGGGAACGTGCCGTCGGGTTCGCAATGCACACGCACCACCTCGCAGCCGAGCTGTTCCAACAGGCGCGGCACAATGTAGCTGCCCGCACCATTCACGGCATCCACGGCAACCTTGAACTTTTTCGCACGGATTGCTTCCACGTCCACAAACGGAATCTTGAGCGTGCCGTCGATGTGAATGCCGTCGGCATCCGGGGCCACCTCGTACTTGCCCATCGTGCGGTAGTCGGGATAGCTGAAGTTGTCCGCATCGGCGAGCTCGAAAAGCTTCTTCACGTCATCGGGCCCGAGGAAGAGCCCCTTGCTGTTGAGGAACTTGAGCGCGTTCCATTCGAGCGGGTTGTGGCTCGCGGTAATGATGATGCCCGCATCCGCCTTGAAATGCACCGTCAAAAGTTCCACCGAGGGAGTCGTCGAAAGGCCGACATCCACCACGTCCACGCCGGAAAGGCGGCAGATGCCCGCGACAAACTGCACGATGGCATCGCCGGTGGGGCGGCTGTCTCGCCCGATGACCACACGCTTCGCCTTCGTAATCTCGAGGAAGGCGCGCACGTGACTCTTGAGCACCTGCGGGGTGAGGGTATCGCCCACGATACCGCGGATACCCGAAATAGAACGCATCAACTTGGACATCTTGTATACTCCGTTTTTAAACTTATCCGAGTTCCGGAACGCACGCGTAGAACACGAGCGGCTCCTCATTCTCGTTAATCAAGCTGTGGCTGTGGCCCTTCGGGCAAAAGTGGCACTGGCCAGCCTCGACATATTCCACGCCGTCGTCAAAGAGCACCTTGCCCTTGCCCGCAATGAAGAACATAATCTCGCTGTTGGTCTCGTGCTTGTGATAGCCGATGGATGCCCCCTGTTCGAGCGTCCCGTGCATAATGCGCGTCGTACCGTCAAAGTACATCTTCGCCTTGTATTCCTTCTCGCCACCCTTGAAATTCGGCAGCACAGTCGTTTCCATACCTTTCAGGTCAATAATCATTTTTTTACACCCTTAAAAACTTTACGCCATGAAAAATAGCATTTTAGAATGGTGCCTATCTCATCGCTTCCATAACATCGACAGTCATAACAAGCACCGAGTAAATCAGGCCTACAATAATGGCAATCTTTTCCTTGTGGCGGAATTCTTCCGCATCGTACTTGGGTGCATCAATCCTCATCCTCCATGCGCCAGCCTTCCCCATCACACAGATTCGCGCCAGCCAATAACCAAGGAATACCGGGATTTTCAAAAGCGGGTACTGGTTCCAGTCAAGACTCCCTATCAAGAGCTTGTCGCCAAGATTGAGCAGCATATTTATGCCAATCAAGATGACAACGAACTCGGCTCCCACCTTCTTGCGGTGAACAATAAAGGAAATTAGCGGGCTGCCCACAGCCACACTCCACATGAAGTTGCCGACCGGGTGTTTGTCGGCAACAGGAGCATCCTTATCACAAGCCATTGCTCAATTCCCTTCTATTATCGTACCCAGACCTTGCCCACCTGCTTTACAGAGCCCGCACGAACGCGCAGGATATAGAGTCCCGTCTTCGGCGCATCAAACAGCACATTGTTGCTACCATGAACAGCCGCGACAGACGATGTGTTCACCACGCGACCATTCATATCCAAAAGATCTATACGGGCAGCAGCGCCTGCAAGGCCCTCCGACGCATCAAAGCTTACCTGCAAGCGGTTGCCAACCCGCACGGAGCGCAGGTTCCTGATGGCGTTCGCCACCACAGTTCTCGGAGCAGGAGCAACACGAACGGTCGCAAATGTACCGCTAGACTTCAAGTACACCCTAAGCGGGGTTCCTTCGAACATCTCGGCCGTCGTACCATCCACCGTCACGTAGACATGGTAGCCGAGCGCATGCACGTCGTCAATTCCTTCAAGCGAGAGGTATCCAACGCGTTCGCTAGTGGCGGAGAGTGCGATTGTCCATTCCATCTCGCCTTGCGCAGCCTTGATGGACTTTGCCAGCAGGCGGTCACCTTCGACAATCGAGAGATTCACATGGTCCCCCATGGCTGCCGGCGGTTCCTCGGTAACAAACGGGCGCGGCCCTGCACCAAGCAGGTTCCAAGAATCGCGTCTGCCGTTATTATCAGACAAGGCAAGCTGCAGCGTCCAGCGATCACTGGAATGCACCTTCGCAAGCCTGCGCTTTGCCGTCGGTTTTTCGCCATCGAGCGAATCTATGTTGGGTTCGAACGCTGGGGTAGCCGAAATTTTCCATTCAAGCGGTTTCGAGACCTTGACCCACACAGCGCCAAAGGGTTCCAGATAATCCGTCTCCCTGTATCCAGTTTCCGCATCATATACCCAGAACGATATTTCCGCTTCTTCATCGACATCCGCTCGAATCTCCTCGTTCAGGCTAAACAAGTCTACGCCCAGGTTATGCGGATTCGCAACCAGATTCCATCCATCAAAGTCACTTTCAAGATTCCAAATAACGTCATCTTCGTTATCTTCAAAATCAGGACGCAGCGCAAGGGGACGGCCACGAAGCGAATTGTACCAGTAGCCACGCGTGGCTTCGATTGCACCACCACGCTGGTATCGCTTATATTGCCAGAACTCACCGGTATTCTTGGCATCCCACCAATAGAACAGCTGGTCATTGTCCCAAGACAGTTCCGATGTGTCAACTGCTGCAAGCGACATCATCTGCCAGCTTCTCGCCGCGACCGCGGGAATCATCGATTCAACCTCGAAATACTGCTCTATTTTCGAGGTTTCCCTATCATCATAAAGCATTACTACCACAGTGTATTCGCCGGGACCATCCACGCTGAGCACAAGCGACCTGCTAAAGCCAGACTCCAGGGAATCACCCAGAGGCATGTTGACGACAACTTCACCCCAGGCATCATAGGTCTTTGCCTCACCCTTCACAGCACGGGTCACCTCAAATTCACTCGCTTCGACATCAAGCGAGATGGCCCTACCGCTCTGCCTGAAGGACTTTTCAACGATCTTGATAGGAGTCTTGTTCGCCTTGCCAAAATAGCCCACGAAAGATGCCCACTCCAGTCTTTCTGGCAGGGGGTCGCCTTCATACAGCACAATCCTTTCTGCAGACGGCTCACCGGAACCATACGCATCAAAGTTATATTCTTCATAGATTTCACGACCGAAGAATATCACCAGGGAATCCAGCACGTAGCTCGAATCCGGTTCCGACCTTACGAGAAGCGCATTCTGCGTTTCTTCATAGGGCAAGATTATCGAGCCATCGACAAAGTCATGGAACGAGCCATTCTCCTCGAAGCGTACCACGCCATTCTCCTGCTCGATAGAAAGCCGCATGAAGCTGCCGGCACAGCCTTGCACATCATCCGTCCAGCGAGCATACATCGGCACCACGTCTTCTTCTTCCATGTCGCCAAAGCGTTTGTAGATGCGTTCCAGCAACGCCACATTCAGCGTCTCGTATATATCGCCGCCCACAGAATCCAACGACCAGCCCGCAAGGCACTTATCGTTGGTGTAGACAACCGTGGGGAACGCCTTTGTCAGCGAGTCGCTCAAGGCAAACATGTCGTTCTTCTTCCAGTCACTCCCTAAGAACGGGTCTTCACTTTCCATTTCAAACGCGAAGTTGACTTCACTCAACTTGAACTTCAAGTGGAATTCCATGTCATTCGTATCCGTCGTGATGGTATCGCCTTCAACGAAGTCCCGGATATCCGCAGCACCATCCGTCTTCACATAGTAATAGCTAATTGACTCATCCACATAGTACTTGCGCGGATTATCCGGCACGGCATGAATTTCAAACGACATGGATATGTCTTCTTCCGAGCCCTGGTCAAAGGAAGGCACCTGGAGAGTGTACACCTTATCGCTGTCGCTGGAAGCTTCCTTGTCAAGCGTAAATGCATGGCGAATGGTATCGACCGTCGCGCCCTGGCCAATAAACTGCCATAGTTCAAGCGAGCCATGACCATCCGTGTGTGCAGTAACCGTAATTGTATGCACTCCATGACAGGTCTCTTCGTCAATAGATTTATACGTAGCGAACACCGTATCTTCCAGGTTCAGCACTTCTGCAGCCTTCCATGCAAAAATATCGAACATATCATCGGCCTTGCGCGACTTGCTCCAGCCAACGCAACCGCCTACAGCATAGAACGCAGGCATGGATTGGTCATCACCTTCAAGAGAATACACCCTGGGGCCATCAATCCAACCCGCACCAACAAATTTTTCTGCAACAAAGTAATCAACAGCCTTCTCCCCGTTCATTGGCGGCACAACCGTCGGGCGCGTGAACACGATGTTATAGTCAAGCGCTTTGTACCTGATGGTAAAGCCTTCACCAGAAGCCATCTTAGACGGCACGTACCTCAGGGTCTTCGCCTTCGCATTGTAGCCAAAGTCACCCGTTGCAGGCTTGTCTTCCCAGCCGTCATCGAAAGAGACTATCTCCATCTCATACCCCGGATCCGGTTTCGTGACGACATTGAACGTCAGGGTATCATCCAGATACCTATCCGGCATGGCGAAGAGGTACGCATACGTGTCGCGATCCTGACTCTCAAGGGTCGCTTCCTGCGTAAACTTCACCGTGTCGTAGCTCTGCGAAAGCGCGATAGACCCGTGATAGTCCAAATACTCGCTCTTCTCCTCGCCGTTTTCATCGACCGCCTTCGCATACAGGTCGCGGGTTCCATACTTCGTGCCCATATCCGCGGCATCGACGGCGTAAAGGGTCAGGTGATCTTCGTCAGCGCCTTCCCCGAAAGCGGTCGCAATTACGTCTGCAGTAAAGTACTTGAACGTGCTGGAACTGCGCCAGTCATTCCAGGAATCATTACTCCCGAAATCAAGCCTTGTCTTCGATTCCGCCCCCCACCGAATCGAGGTTACGTTACGGCCATCAAGCCGGTATGTTTTCGGGAAATTCCTGGAGTCCTCGACATTCATCTCCATCACGGGAGATTTCCAGCTATCACCAAACAGCACGATTCCATCCGCCATCGAGGCAAAGTCAAACGACACAGCATAGGTCTTCGGCACAAAACTGACCACGAACCGCACATCGTTCGCTTGTGTAAAGAACATTCTCAGGAGCGAATCTGAGCCATCGACGAAATACCCCACGTGTAGCTTGTCGACCCATTCGGGGGGAGTATCGTTGTAATAGGCGGTACTTAATTCAAGGTCCCTCATTTCATAACCGGGCTCGGGGCGCGTCGACACTTGGAATTCAAGGTAATCAGATGGAGCATCTCCGTCATACCCCATATCAGGCACCGACAACTGATAAATGTCTCCAACATTCTCGAAAGCATGCCTATACTCCACCCCTCCCATTTTCTGGCTCAAAACGACCGTTCCATGGATATCGTTCGGACTGTCCGAAAGAGCGCCCCCGCCAATACCGGGAACCTTTGCGGAAAGGTACATGTACGTCCTGTTGTCGTCATCGTCACAAAAGAGTTGTCCATAGGTGCCGTAGAGTTTGAGAGTATCACCATCATCAACGTCATCGACCATGCCAGAATGGAAAAGCATCGTTCCATAGGAATACTCCTCTTTTTCTTTCGAAGGTGACCAGCCACTAAACGCAAAGCAATCCTTTGCATAGTACACATACGGAAATTCTTCCCCTACCTGAAGATTCAAAGTCGCAGGTTTTTCCTTATCCCATCCCTTGCCAAAGAAAACGCCGGTAGAATCAACGTCGTCCGCAAATTCCGCAAAGTTCAAGTTAAACGTGACGATATAGCTCTTGGGCTGGGGTATAATCCTTACGGCAAAATCGCTTGACGGCAAGGCAAGCGCCTTCAGGCCGCTATAGATGGAATCCAGGTGAACGACATCGCTCGATGTCAGGTTTTCCTTTCTCCATACCGTATTCCTGTACGCATCCGCAAAGTCTTCCACAGAGACGATGTAGTTGTCAGACGCCACAAGAGTATCGACCTTATCCCCTTCAAAATACTTCAGGCCGAACTCTACTGTATAGCTATCCTGGTAGCCGCTCATCCTGTTTACGGCAACGTTGAAACCGGCAGACAGGGGAACCTGCTTGACATTGCCATCCACCCCATAGGAATCCAGACTAAATTCCCCAAGTTCAAGCCCCCAGTCGCCCTGAAGGTTATACCCCAAGTCCCCAATGCCGAACTCCTCGATACTGACGAAGTCCATCGTCTCCGTACGCGATTCGCCATTTAGGTCATAAACCAGGTGAATCGTCTCTTCGTAGTTGGAAAGGTCATTCTCAGATACGGCAGCATACAGGTCCTTGAACAGCTCCGCAGAAGTCATTCCAGTAATAGGCGGATTATTTTCAACCATGTTGTATATCCTGTAGAGCGAGGGTAGGTACGCCCTTACAGAACCCTCAACCTGCCTGAGCATCGGGGGAATCACCAGCCGGAAATCGTTCGAAGAGAACTGTCTTGTCGGCTTAAGCAAGAAGCCGATATCTTCATAGCCTTCGATATCCATGTCGTCTCTTATCTCAAGCTCATCTCCATTGACACAGGTTTCTTCCTCGATTTCCCCAGTGCAAATATGGTAGACGACATTGAATACCTTGTTCTGTTCATACCTATAGAGGGTATTGGCACGGCTGAATTTCGTATTCGCGCTCAGTTCCTGCTCGCCAAACCATTGAGAATTGTCTTCCAGCAGGCTCTGCATGAACTCCACATCGGATGCCTGCAGGTGCCCATTGTAGTCGGTATACAGGATGACGCCAAAGCAATCGCTCCCGCACGACTCTTCCGTATACGTCCCGTTATTCAGGGCCTCTTCCAGAAGCTGCTTCTTGTCATTTCCGGCAATTTCCTCGAAGATACTCCTGTCAAACACCACCGGGTAAATGGGGCCATAGGTTTCGCCCGCGAGGATAGGCAAGTCACTTTCATTCCCGGCATAGCTCCACATCGGTGCATTGTCATCGTACTCGGTCCTGTTCAGCATGGCGGCAAACCGCGGCGTCTTCATGGCCGCTGCAGTGAACACGCCGTTGCCCAGCGAGCCATCCGCATCCAGCCCATCCACAGCATTGCGGATATTGACGCTCACCCGCTCGCCAAGTTCCGGATTCCGCCAGCCATCTTCGCTAAAGGTTCCGATACCCTTGCTTGCATGCGCATCGTTCGAACCGAAGTGGAAGTTGGACCGCACGGATTCAAAATCGAACTTGCTACTGTCATTCAATCCGCCAATCAGGTACCCAAGCGTACTACCTGTCGCACCAGTAACATCACCCACAGAATAGTTGTCATTGACTGTTAATGCAATGTTGCGATCTCCATCCTTGTTCTCAATATAACCCACAAGGCCTCCCGCATAGGAATTTCCTCCCGTCACGCCAACGTTGCCATTGACTCCCGATTTCACGATGCTAAAGCTCATGTCGTTCGACAGTGTCCCTTCCGAGACATAACCCACAAGACCACCCGCATACGAGAGTGACGTCACGGAGCCCTGCACGTAAGCGTCGCTCACGCTAGCCGTAATTCCCGTCCATTCCACCGGATTAAGCGCCATCATCCCCAATAGCCCACCCGCATAGGAACAACCCGTAAACGTAACACCCGAAACAGAATCGTTCTTGACAGCGACAGTCCTGCCCATGTCATAATTCAGGGAAAGCTTGCCTACAATGCCGCCCGCATACACGTCATAGGATTCGTTCGTTCTCTTAAAACTCGCACCCTGCACGCGGACATTCTGGATTGTAGCATCGTCAATCTGCATCAGGCCGGCAACGCCACCCAGGTAGGCGACGCACACATCCTCAGTGCAATTCGTGGGCGAGGCAATTTCGACACCAGAAACAAAGCCCCCATCCACATTCGACTTGACAATTCCGGAAATACCGCCAGCATACACGCCCGTAACATTGGAATTCCGTACAGTCACGTTATCAAGGGTTCCTTTGAAGGTTGCCGCAACGACACCGGCCGTGTCACCGCGAATGTACGCATTTTCAAAAGCAAGATTCCGAATGGTTCCCCCGTAATCCTTAGTCACAAAACCCGCAAACGAGGAATCGCGACAGAAATTCTTAATAGTATGACCAGCACCGTCAATCTCGCTATGGCTATTTCCAACAGGAATGAACGCCATCGCGCATTTGGAGTTCTCTTCGTCATAGCCTCCAAAATCCAAATCAGATTCCAAGACAATCTTATACTCCTTGCTATAACGGTCATGTTCCAGAGAATCATAGACATCCTTCCAGCACGTGAAATCACGCGTTCCTACTTCCGGATACTCGACAGGTCCTTGACTCAACAGCCAATAAGAGCCGGTATGACTGGGATCATATGGACTTTTCAGATGGAAGTAGGTCCCATTGTTGAGGCATCCGTTCTCATCAAAGGAGATAATGCCGGCGTCAGCAAACGAGGGCGTCACAGAGACATCCGTGACCGGCATCCTGAAGGTGTATGTCGAGTCCGACGTCCTCGTGACGGCAACGCTGTTTTGTTCAGCATCAACAACCCGGACTCCAGCAAGGGCGACCCCGTCCTTTTCCGGCCTGCCCGTCAAGACAACCGTCTTTCCCGGATTTGCCGTAGGCGCGTCGCTAACCATCACGCCGCGCTCCACCTCGGCAATATTGATACCGAATTTTTCCGTAGCGTCAGCAATCTTTACCGTCAAATCAAGTCCATCTTTTGCACTAGAAACCCACGTGTAGTCGTTATAGGTCGTCTTGAAGCGTACGGCCATAATATTCGACGTACTGACACTTACCCCTATACTGCCAGAAAATTCTTCCACATCATAGATCCGCTCCGCAAGCGCATTTCCGTCATAGACCATCAGGTAGCTCGAAAAAGCGAAGTCCACATTTCCCGCAACCTGGAGCACGCTCCCCTCGGGGGCAACCATTACAAGCGTTCCATCCAGATAGCTACCATGGCGCCCCGTCGGTCCACCATCGTCGTACAGCTTGAACGATTTCACACCTGCCGGGATATATGCACCGCTTGTTCCATGGCCCGGCATGTTGATGGAGAATTCAGACCAATCGTCAGTAAACGAAGGCGTCACGAATACATCCGAAGAAGGCATCACAAACGATATGTCCTCCCCTGCATACCATTCATAGCTCGCCACCGTATTGCCATCCTCGTCGGCAACACTGATGTTCTGCATATACCGCCCTTCATCCGGAGTTACGTTCAAGCGAACAGTCTTTCCCATCGTAGTAGAAGTCTTATCCGAGGTAACCTCGCCACCGGGCGTCTGGTTACACACCACCCTATGCATCTCGTCGGCCTTGAAGAGCGATACCGTCAAGTCAAGCCCAGATCCAGACATAATTTCGTCGGAATACATATACACGCTCAGGACGTTGCCCGTAGTCCACGACTCTTCCAGGGAAGAGTTCACATTATGCGTCTCGAATATCTTCGGGTCTTCCCTGTCGCCATCATAGACCGCCACAGTATCAACCATATTGTACGAAGCAAGGCTCACACTTCCCGAAACGCGGAACACATAGCCCATCGGTGCTTTCAATACAAGGACATCGTCCATTCCGTTGCTATAGTCCCCATCGCTACCGCCATCGTCATAGACCTTGAACGAAGTCACTTCCGAAGGAATGTCATAGACTTCTCGCCCCGCTTTTCTCATGTCGATATGGAGTCCGCCGTCGGCCGAGAGGTCGTTGGTAAAGTCAGCCATAATTTGCACGTCGGAATACGGCATGACAAAGCTCAAGGTAGATGACGTACACATGAACTTCTCGCCATCCAGGGCCAGTTCCTTGCCGTTAGTCTCGTCGATGGCCTTGATTCCGTTCAAGAAGTACCCATTCTCCGTATACGCTTCCAATGTAACGACTGCACCCTTCTCGTAGTTCTCTACGCTGCTCGTCACATACCCGCCAGTCGGGTAATAAAATATCACCTCATGAGTCAGGTGCGGGTCAACAAGCGATACCGTAAACTCGTAGTTTTCAAGCTTGTAATAAGAAATACCGGCAGACTTGAAGTAAAGCGCGGCTTCAGTACCCGCAGTTAAGGCCCTGTCAACGTCCATTGAGCCATTAGACGTGCTCGCCAGTTTTTCCCCATCTGTTCCCGTTCCGGAATGAACCGACAATGAATCCTCGGAACCGATAGAAAGATCCCATGTTACCATGAATGCGTAGCCTTCCGGCGCATCCGGAGCCGATATGGCAAGAACGCCCTCCGCCCCTACGGTATACCTTCCAGAAGGTCCGCCGTCATCATACACCTTGAAAGACGTCACGCCCGCAGCGACAGTCACGTTCTTTGTCCCGGTCTTGGGCATATTGACATACAGCCCGCCTTCCGCCGTCAGGTCATTGGTGAATACAGGCTCAACCCTCACTTCGGCATACGGCATGGTGAAGGTCAAGGTCGCCTGCGGTTGCAGCTGCCATTCACCCTCCAAGGCCAGACTCTTGCCATCTTCATCGTAGACGTTTATCCCCTTGAGCAGGTAGCCTTCTTCAGGCAACACATTCAGGGTGACCGTATTGCCAACCTGTACGTTCTCGTCTTCGCATGTCACAGAACCGCCTTCGCTCGGTTCAAAAGTAATTTCATGCGGCGCGGTAATATCAACAAGCGAAACCGTGAAGTTAAACCCATCACTGGAAGGGAAGCTATGATTGCTGAACGTTACCGCTATTGTTTTTCCGGTACTAAAATACTTCCCGATACTTGAAAGTTCGCCCCCAAGATTCGACACAATTTTCTTGTTGTCCGAAATATCACCGTCATATATGTCCAAGTGATCATAGCTCGGATATGTGTACATACTGCCCGTTATCTGCCACACGAAATCTTCATCCGTATTGAGGCTTGTAATAATGAGCGTGCCGTTCGCTTCACGGGTAAAGTCATGGTCAGGGCCTCCATCGTCATAGAGCTTGAAAGAGGTCACGCCCGCGGGGAGTTCCAGCGCAACCGTTCCCGACTTCGGCATGTTCACATACAGCCCGCCTTCCGCACTCAGGTCGTTGGTATAGGTGGGGGTTACCGTCACGCTGGAATACGGCATCTTGAAGGCGACCGTCGGATTGCTGGTCAGGCGCCATTCGCCATTCATACCCAGTTGGTTTCCGTCCCCATCGGTAATATCGATGCTCTTGAGCAAATACCCATCTTCACACTGGATTTCAACGAAGACAGAATCACCCCACTTAGCCTCATCATTGCTAAACTGCAGCGTACCGCCGGCATCGTCGACCGAAGTGACCGTGTGAGGCTCGTTGATATCGACAAGGGTTACAGTCAAATCAAGGCCGGCATCAGGGTACGATGAGTTTGCCTCGAACTTTAAGGTTATAGTCCTACCCGAACTGATTACCCTTCCTATACTCGCATTGCGGCCAAAATGGTCCAGAAGAGCATTCCCTTCATTCTCGTAGCCCTCATAGATGGTCAGTTCATCCTTTTTATAAGAATCGTCAGAAATAATGTTACCCGTCACCTGGAACACGTAGTTGTCGGCAGCCTCAGGGGCATTTATCACAAGCGAGCCATTCGCCAGATACGTCCGGTTTCCTGTCGGGCCACCATCATCAAAAACCCTGAAAGAAGTCACTCCAGCCGGGACAGTCAACGAATTCGTGCCTTCCACCGGCATATTGACATAGCTGCCATACTCCTCATCGAACTGCAGGTCGACCGCTTCGGCCCATGCCAACGAAGTTGCCATCATCAAAAACAGCAACGGAAGAATAATTTGCTTACGGAATCGCATGCTAATCCCCCAAAGGTATCCCTTATTCTTGTACAAACTAAATATACCTTTTAGTTACAACACTCCGCAAACTCCGACGGAGAAATGTGCCAAAATTTGGCTCTAGTTTGCCACTGCTCCCGCCATTTTACTAAATTGGCACGCGTGATCCAGATTCAGAACGTCTCCAAATCATTCGGCGTGCAAGTTTTGCTCGATGGCGCGAGCCTGCTCGTGGGCGACCATGAGCGCGTAGGGCTCGTGGGCCGCAACGGTTGCGGCAAGTCCACGCTGTTCAAGATGATTCTCGGGCAAGAATGCCTCGACGGCGGGTCCATCGACATTCCCAAGAAATACACGATGGGCTACCTGCAGCAGCACCTAAACTTCACGCACGCGACCGTGCACGAAGAAGCCTGTAGCGTTTTGAAGCCCAACGAAGACGGTTGGCTGGAAGAACACAAGGTAGAAGCAATCCTGTTCGGCCTCGGGTTCGACGAAGAATCCATGCACAAGAGCCCCTCGCTCCTTTCGGGCGGCTTCCAGATCCGCTTGAACCTCGCGAAGGTACTCGCAAGCGAGCCCGATATGCTGTTGCTCGACGAACCGACGAACTACCTCGACATCGTGTCGATGCGCTGGCTCAGCAGATTCCTACGCAACTGGAAAGGCGAAGTGCTACTGATTACGCACGACCACCACTTCATGGACGAAGTTTGCACGCACACCGCCGGCATACACCGCCACAAGATTCGCAAGGTGAAGGGCTCTGTCGAAAAGTTGCGCGAGACGATTGCCGAAGAAGAGGAAGTCGCACAGCGCACGCAGGAGAACGAGGCGAAGAAGAAGGAACAGCTCGAGAAGGTTATCGAGCGATTCCGCTACAAGGCTGCAAAGGCCGCGATGGTGCAGTCCAAGATCAAGGCTGCCGCGAAACTTGCGACCGGCGAGCGACTCACCCACGAACGCAACCTGGATTTCAGCTTTACCGAGGCTCCCTTCCCCGGCAAGCGCATGCTGCAGATCAAGGGACTCTCGTTCGCATACGATGGCGGCCCGGAACTCATTACTGACCTCACGATGGAAGTCTTCAAGGGCGACCGCATTGCAGTCATCGGCCCGAACGGTCGCGGTAAAACGACGCTTTTAAACCTGATTGCAAAGGAACTGCAGCCCACCGCCGGCGAAATCAGCCACAACCCGAACTTACAGATAAACTATTTCGGGCAGACGAATATCAATCGCCTGAATCTTGATAACACCGTCGAAGAAGAAATCGCAACCGCCATCGCGGAAGTCTCGCAGAAGAGCCGCGCCCGCGGGCTTGCGGGCCTCATGATGTTCAGTGGCGATGCCGCCCTCAAGAAGGTGAAGGTACTCAGTGGTGGCGAGCGGAGCCGCGTGCTCCTCGGGAAAATCCTCGCAAGTTCCTGCAACATGCTGTTGCTTGACGAGCCCACGAACCACCTGGACATGGAAAGCATCGAGAGCCTCATCGACGCACTCGAAGACTACGAAGGTACGGCCCTCGTCGTGACCCACGATGAAGAACTCCTGCACGCATTCGCCACAAGGCTCGTCGTGTTCGATGGCGGTAAGTGCCGCATATTCGAAGGCACCTACGCGGACTTCCTCGAGAAGGTGGGCTGGGCATCCGAAAAAAAGCCCGGCGGTAGCGAATCCGCAAACATCAAGGTTTCTAACATTGACGTGAAAGGCGATGCGGACAATCCTGCATCTGCAAGCAACGCAAGTGCTGCGCCCCGCGCCAAGGAAGACCGGAAGGCCCGCGCCGACTACATCGCCGAGCGCAGCAAGGTCATCAAGCCCCTCGAAAAGAAGCTTGCAAAAATCGAAGAAGATATCGCGAAGGCGGAAGCCCTCGGCGGCGAACTCGAGACAAAACTCGTGACCGCCTCGGAATCCGGTGACGGGAACGCCATCACCGCCATCGCGAAGGACATGGACGACAACAAGAACCTTGTCGACAGCCTCTATGCGGAATGGGAACGGACCAGCGCCGAACTCGAAGCCGCGAAAGACAAGTATCCTATTTAGCCACCCTCATTTCCGTACCCAGACGGATCCCCACCGCTAGTTTCCTGCAAAATGGGGCGTTTCTGTTTCAGTTCCACAACGTTCATTTCCGGAACGACGTATTCTTTTTTCTGTTCCATTGCGTTATCCATAGTTATAACCTCTACTTCCTTATGTACATTCCCTTAGCCTTGGGCGTCCCATTCACATTGCGGCCCTTGAGGTCGAATGTGCGCGCCGGGCGATTCAAAATAAACTCTCCCGTGCGGGTATTGAAATGCCCAATAACGGTAGTCTCTTCACTGCCATCCTCCCTTTCGTAGATGATTTCGACTTCAATCTTTTCGGGAAGGTCTTCGTCTGCAGCGCGAACATTGATGTTTTTGTTAAGTCCTCTTGCGAAGCTCCGGTCAACCGGTTCCTTGATGAGGTATGCACGCATCGGACGGATCCACGCACCATCAATAAACTTTACGAAGTCTCCTGCAGAAACGCCAGTTGCATCATTCGCCGCATACCCATAAACCCTGCCAACCTCGCCATCACCATCATACCACTCGTGCCTCGCAAGCGTGCCACGGAATACCCAGTCACCCACGCGGGTTTCCGGAGTTTTCGTCGGCACGAGTGTCTGCGAGCCTTTGAATGTGAGCGTATTGTCGGCAAGCTGAATTATGTACGGCGTGTACGCCTCCAAGTCCCCAGAAAGCGACGAACAAACCTCATTGACGTCATTCTGGCACCAGACCGCCCTCATCTTGACCTTCTTCTTGCCATTTTCGTCGACACCCATACCGTCAAATTTCAGTACCTGTCTCAAGCCATCAATATTCGACCCATTGATATCAACCGGTAACACGATAGTGGAAAAACCGCTAGTGTTAAATTTGCGATTGAAGACAAGCTTATTAACAGAGATTTCCTCAGGAACATACACTTCTTCATAACCATTATACATTCCATTGATATCTGCGACCGTCTGTCCTTCTTCATTCTCTGTAACGGCAACTGCGGCATACTGCACATAGGGCACAACCGTCACCGTAAGATCTAGGCCAGAATATGTTTCGTCGCATTCTTTACCTGAACATGTATTGAACGTCAGTTGCATACATCTAGCCGTAAACGAGCCTATATCGGTTGTAACGCCATTACCCGAACTTCTTATTTGATGGTTAGATTCTTCGTCACCACACCAACTCCCAATATATATATCAAGTTCGCTTGATGTCGATGCCGTTATAGTACCTGTAACACGTAAGGTATATCCTTCGGGAACTGCCATGGCAAGCTCACCATGAGCATTTTGGCTATAATTTCCATTTTCACCGCCATCATCGTAAATCTTAAACGATTTGACATTCCTGGGAACGGTCACGCCTATATAATCCCAATTAGAAGGCATATTGACGAACAGTCCATCATCCGCCGTAAGCGCATCGCTAAATACCGGAGTAATTGTGACATCTGCAGCAGGCATCGTGAAATACACATCATCCGCATTATACCAAGCAACATCAGTTAAGTCAATACTGGGATCACTTGCATCAAGTCTTTCAATTACATGGGTATTATCTGGTGTTATCGACAACTCAATCTGTTCACCAGCAATCGCCGTTTCCTTGTCACTCGTCACCGAGCCACCAGTAGCACTTGCAATTGTGACCGTATACTGCGTTGCGGTTCCTCCAACTGTTACCGTCAAATCCAAATCTTCACAAGTATTGCCGTAAGTCAGTACAACTGTATCTTTTTTGCTCTGATATTGACCGATATCCGTAGACTGCCCCCCCCAATAATAACGGCTCTGCACAGGAGGTTCTTCCCCATCCATTTTTCCATCATATATTTCAAGCCTAGAATTCGACGCTATTGTTCCCTCAATCAAGAAATTGAGGCCTCCAGCAGACGATAGTTCGATAGTGTTTTCGTCTACGACGTAATCGCCTCCGTATTCGCCTTCGGATCCGCCGAAACAATGGTTTTCATCGACATCAGCGGCATAAAGCTTGAACGAAGTCACCCCTTCGGGCACAGTAAACTGCATCGCATTTCCGCCAGGCGGCATCCTTATGTAAAGTCCGCCTTCAGCAGTCAGGTTATTCGTAAACTGGGGCGTCACCGTAACAGCATCGTTCGGCATGACAAACGTTACGGTATTATCCGCATCCCACGTTGGCTCGCTCGTCTTTACAGGACTATTTTCCGAGTCCACAACATTGACTCCGGTAAGAATGTAGCCCGTCGCCGAATGAGCTGTCAATGTCACCGTTTCACCAGGATAAGCTGTTGCCTTGTCGATGGAGGCTGTTCCACCAGCATAATTGCCCAAAGCGACCTCGTGTGCCTCAGCCGCAACAAGCGCCACAACCAACTGCATATCTGCCGGATTTCCAAAGTCCTTTCCCATCATAGAGCTACATGAAAAATCTAGAGTCATCACATTTCCAGAACTCGTCACAGTCGTAACATTCTTCGTTCCGCCCATATATTCAGAATTAACCTCACTAATTACAGAGGCAGAAGCATCGCCATCGTGAATAGACAGTCTCGCTATCGCCATATAGCGACCGGTTATTGAACCCAAAGCCTGCAATCTATACCCAATGGGCGCCCTCAACACAAGATGTCCATCCGCATTCAAGACACTGCTCGCATTTATACCACCATCATCATAGACCTTGAACGAGGATACACCTTCAGGTATATCTACGGTCATATCCCCCGACGCAGGCATATTGACAAACAGCACAGACGAGGTCCAGTTATCTGTAAAGATAGCCTCAGCATTAACATCCGAATAAGGCATCGTAAATGTCGCCGTATTCGATGTCGCCCATGTACCGCCGGTCACCTTCTTGGAATTTCCATTTGCATCCGTAACACGTATTTCCTTTAGCAAATAGTCGCTCCTTGGAACCGCGGTCAATGTAACAGTTTCACCCGTAGCCGCAGTTGACTTATCCGAAGAAACGGTTCCCCTTAGGCTATTATAGGTAAGTGCTATTGCATGCTCTATAGAGGCATCCACAAGTTCTACAGTCAAGTCAAGGCCATCCATCGGCGAGCCACTATAACTTGTAGTAAACATCAATGTCATGACACGGCCCGTGCTATAATACGTTCCTACATCTTTCTCGTACCCGCTCAAGCTATTCAAAAGGATTTCACCAGATTTATCTCCGTCAATAATACGCAGATAATCATTGTCCGAACCAGTAGATACCGTACCCGACACACGGAATACATATCCTTCGGGAGCAGTCATCACAAGATATCCGGTTCCACCCTCTTTAGTATATTCGCCGTCCGCACCGCCATCATCGTAAACCTTGAATGAGGTCACGCCGGCAGGAACAGCGACATTCAAGTCATTCCATACAGGCATGTTTACCGACAATCCGGTAAAGTCATTTGTAAATGTCGGAGAAACCGTCACATACATGGCTGGCATATAGAATCCAGCCTGATTTTCCGAATACCACTTGCCATTTTCGACCTCTACAGAATTTCCAAGTGAATCCGTCACATCAACGGACGAAAGCAAATAACCATCGTTAGGCGTTGCCGTCAAATGAATCCATTCCCGAACGGTAGCAGATGTAGGATCGCTTTCAATAGTTCCGCCAACAATATTTTCTGCAATTCTAACAGAATGCGACGTGGTTGCATCTATAAGCGTCACTGTTAAATCAAGATCATCGTTGGGATCATCAGATTCATATCTCAATTCAATCTGTGAATATTGAGAGACAATCGTTTCCTTGTCCGTACCGCAATAACCCCAGGCACAATAATCTCCATACTCACCGTTTTCTTCTATTGACAAAATCCCAGAAAGGTCATCCGTCAACCCACTTACTTGAAGGACATACCCATCTGGGGCCTGCAATTCTATCCAGCCGCGACCCCAATAGTCGTTAAAATTATCACGATATATCTTGAATGACGACACTCCATCGGGGACAAACACTTTTAATCTGCTGTTGTCCGTTGGCATAACCACATAAAGTCCCCCTGCCACAGTGAGGTTATCTGTAAACCGTGCCGTTACAGATACATCCTTGTTAGGCATAACAAAACTAACCTCGTTGCCAGAATACCAATGTCCACCATTTACTTCAACCGGGGAATTGTCATCTGTTCTAACAACATCAACACGGCTCAACAAATAACCCGTTTCAGTCGACACATCCATTTCCACAGTTTCACGATATTGCGCAGATGTCGGCCCAGTCAATGTTCCTCCCGTTGTCGGGAGATATGTTATCGTAAGAGGCGGCGGAGCATCGAGAACAGACACGGTCAATTCAAAGCCCGCGGCAGTTCCATAATAGGCTTCAAACTCTATTGTCACTACATTTCCGATGCTTTGAACGGGGTCAATAGCAGTCCATGTTGAACGGTACCATCTGTCCAAAAGTTTTTCACCGCTATCGTCACCATTGTAAATAGTAAGGTAGCCATCACCATCCTTTCCATTATCATACATTTGCCCATAGCCCGTTACCTGGAGAACTTTTCCTTCGGGCGCAATCAATTCCAACCATCCGCTGGCACCAGTATAATTTCCATCTCTACCGCCATCATCGTATAATTTGAACGAAGAAACCCCACTCGGAATCGTTATTCGTTCTGAACTATTTGTGGGCATATTGACATAAAGCCCTCCCTCCGCAGAAGGTGTTGTCGCATAATCAGGCGTAACAGTCACATCTGAATAAGGCATTGTAAATGTGGCAGCGCTGCTTGTATACCATGTTCCACCTTGGACACTGATTGCGGATCCATTCTCATCAGCAACATCAATTCTGTTCAGCCATGTATTCGCATTCAAGTCCACGTCCAGTTCAACGGTTTCTCCCAACAAGGCTGTTGTTTTATCACTGGTAACCGTCCCCCCCGACACATTTGCAACAACAATGTTGTGCGAAATGGAGTAGTCAACCAAAGAGACTTTCAAATTTAGACCTGAATATTCTTCACTTCCATCTGAATGGAAATAAAGTGTTATAACACGACCATTACTAGCAACGCTTCCAAGGTTGGAATTTCCGCTTAATTCATCTAAAAGGAGATTGTCTTCATCTGCGCCACTGCCTTCATAGATGCTTAAGACGTCGCAGCACGATTCTGTATGTACCGATCCTGTAACCAAGAACGTGTAGTTCTCTGGCGCAGTCAACACAAGGTATCCATCCGCGCCATAACTATAATTACCGTTCTGGCCTCCGTCATCGTAAACATTGAACGACATTACACCTGCAGGAATACTTATTTCAGTTGTTTCATCATAGGGCATATTGATGTACGCGCCACCCTCTGCCGTAATGTTATTTACAAATGACGGCGTTACCGTAACATTGCTGCCAGGCATTGTAAATTTCACTGTTTTATCATCAGAATACCATTTGACTTCAGAAACACTCACAGTATTTCCATTTTCATCGACAACGGAAACTCCACCGATAAATTTGTTTTCACTAGGCGTTAGAGTCAATGTTACTTCTTCGCCAAACGTAGCCGTAGCCTTGTCGCTAGCAACGGTGCCACCATCCACTTGAGTCAATGTTACCGTATGCGGAGTCGAGAGATCAACAACTGTCACAACCAAGTCAAGGCCGGAGTTCGTCCAACCATCATCTGAATGGAACCTTAACACCATAGAATTTCCTGTACTAAGAATAGAGGCGTCATTTATTTCACCATTCCATTCTGCCGCATGTTCACGGTTATTCATATCGCCATTATAGACATCAAGGTAATCACTACTAGATTCCGTACGCACCTTTCCCGCAATCTGTAGTTTATGCCCTTCCGGAGCCGTCAAAACAAGATACCCATCAACATCATTGCTGTAATCACCATTCTTACCGCCGTCATCATAAACCTTGAACGATGTAACACCTGCTGGAATCGTGACAACTTTTGTCCCCGCAACAGGCATATTGACGAAGTCCCCACCTGCCGCAGAAATGCTCCCCACAAACTCTGGCGTTACCGTAACATCGCTGCCAGGCATAATAAATTTTACCGTATTGGTACCAGAGTACCACTTGATTTCCGAAGTTCCCACAACGTTCCCATTTTCATCGACAACGGAAACGCCCTTTATAAAATTGTTCTCACTCGGGGTCAGCGTCAGAGTAATTTCTTCGCCAAATGTAGCTTCAGTTTTGTTGCTAGCAACAGAGCCTCCCGTAGCTGTACTCAATGTTACCGCATGTGGGGTCGAAGCATCTCCTACAGAAACGTTCAGTTCAAGACCAGAATACGTAATGCTCACATCCGAAAAAAAACTCAACGCAATCGTATCTTTTGCGATGAACATCGGTTCAATATTTACACCTTCTCCTCTAACATCTTCCAAAAGGAAATCTTCTTTTTCAATATCGCCTTTATAAATAGATAAACCATCACAGCATGATTCCGTATTCAACGTTCCAAAATAAGCGAACGACAACCCTTCTGGTGCAATCACAACAAGATATCCATTCGCATCGTTGCTATACTGTCCATACTCACCACCATCATCAAACACCTTGAACGATGTCGCTGCATCGAGAACGAGAGTATCATAGCCTGTTACCGGCATGTTGATATACTTTCCGCCGGAACCATCGTCCTGCAGAGACACTTGCTCGGCATTTGCCACCGAGGCAAAGAAAGCTATCAGAGTAAACAGGAAAAACACATGAAACTTCGTTTTCATGCCAGACCTTCCTTTTTAATAATTATATAACATTATTATAAACTTATACTGGAAAGGGGCCAAAGTCAAGAACCCCAATTCTTGCAATAAGCAGAATCACGTAAAAATGATACTTTTTGTTATTTCGTAAACAAAAAGTTACAAATAACGCTATTTAGAACGTTTCACGCCTACGGTAAACGTGTCATCACGCTTGCCCACGGTCTCGTTGCCGGCAATGACCTTCCATTCGAGTTTCGAGATATACGCGCCCGTGCCCACGAGCCTTCCCCTATCGCTACGTGCATTCCAGGCGAGGAACACCTTCGCAGGGTTCGTACGGCAGTCCCCGTCAAATACCACAGGGTCCGAACACGCAATCGTGCCATCCATATGGTTCACGAACTGCCCTAGGGATGAGAAATACGATACGCTCCAGACAATGCGTATGGAATCAATCGAAACCGAATCGCCCGCAGTGAGCGCAAGTTCCTGCATATTGTAGTTCAGCATCTGTCCCGGGAGTCCGTACTGCTCTATGGCATCTTTCAGCGACATTTCCGGATCAATCGCCAGCGGCTTCACGCCTCCTTCCCACGCAAGCGTTTCGAGCGCGCGTTCCTCGGTTAGCGTCACGAGCCCCGGCACATCCACCAGCAAGCGCTGCCCGCCGATGATTCGCACCCACGGGTTCATGATATGCGGCACGTTGCCGTTCAAGTCACGCAACACGCCCGGCATCAACCGAACCGAATCGCCCACCGCAGGGAACACCATCGTCTCGTCACCATAGAAATACAGGTCATACCGCACGCCATTCTGCATCCGGGTCACCCTCGGCGTTATCATCTGCAACGAAGCCTCCGCACCCATGCGCCATATCCTAAAGTTGAACAGGTCGGCCGCAGTAAGGTTCGTATCGAGCGTTCCCTCGCTCAGCAACAGCGTAAGCGTCGTAAGCTTGTCCGTACCTGGAGTCACAATCGCACTCATGAGTATCGGGCCCACCCTGTCCTCTACGGTGCCGTTCATCGAAAGCGAAATCGAGTCACCCTTGTCCTCGTCCCAGTAGGTGTAATGGTAATGCAGGCCACCCTGATAGATTTCCTTATTCCCGCCGGTAAAGACCTTCGGAATCAGCGAATCCGCCGTAATCACGATGTCGGACTCGTTCCAGATTAAGGCACGCACATCATCGACTGTCGTTGTCGTTTTCCACGTGGAATCACCGAACGACCACGCAAGCGTATCGGGCACATCGCTATCGAGCTTGTCGCTGAACGGGATATGCAGGCTATCGGGCACGCCATCGCCATCGCGGTCATACATGTAGCCCTTGCTCGCAAAGGGCACGGGAGGTTCCATCAGGTTGATGCCATCCCACACAATCTTGTTGGCCACCTGCGAGCCCGAAACCGTAAACGACGCGCCATTCACTGCAGCATAGCCCATCACGTAGAACGTCGCATATCCCGTAGAATCCGTCGTGATACTCGTTATCGGCTGGCCGTTCGCATCTAGGAACGAAAGCGAATCCACAGTCGAAAGGTCTACTGTCACAATACAATCCGCACAGACCTGCCCGATGTATGTCACCATGATGGTCACCGGGTAAGACACGAACGCCATCAGCGTATCCTTCGAGCCATTATCGCCCGGGAGCCCCATCGGTTCCATCAGCAGGTTGTAACCCTTCGGGTCAAACGGTTGGCCCATCGCATCGGCAAACGCGATATCGGGCAGGGGGTATTCCGGGACCTCGAAATACACCTGCGAACGCTGCGTAGGGTCAGCCACCAGGTAGAAATCCAGCACGTATGCACCCGGCGGGAGCGCGCGAGCACGCACAATCGCCGCCGTATCGATAACAAAGCCCGCCATGTTCTCGTTGATGGTAATGCCACCGTAGTTTACGCCCGGCTTGAGCACCTCGCCTTCCTGCAAGGCCGTCTGCCCGTACAGAATGAAGGAGGATTCCGCAAGCGTCGTATCCACCTTGCCCACGCTCGAAATATCGCAAGTGAGGTTCTCTTCCGTAAGTATCTGCAGAATCGTATACTCAATCGTACCATCGCTCGTCGGTTCCTCCACCGGGAAGTAGCGCTTTTCCGTCTGCAGGTTTATGGAGGTACGCATCTTGAAGTTCGAGCCATTGGCATTGCGTTCCGAGAAGAAAATATGGAACGGGTATTCATGGCCTTCAATAAGTCCAAGTGTATCCAAATCAACAGCACGTTCTACCGGGTTATGGCAACCACCGATATCCACGACGAGGCGGTTATTGATAAAGACCCACACGTCATCATCACCGCGGAATTCAAAATACTGGCCCTTGATGTACATGAACTGGGCAGAAATCTTCATGGCAAAGCTATAGTTGTGCTTCTTGTTATTCTTGGTCAGCTGTTCACTCCAGTCAAATTTCGGGTTGCGCACCGTCTTTGCCGAATCCAAGAATTCCAGATTGTCAATCGGGAAGAACCCGCCATCCTCATTGTTCTCCGAAATATCCGCAAGCCAGAAACCTTCCTCATCCAAGGTCAGGTCGATATCGCGACACACGCCGTTGGTATATTCCTTGCCAGCAGCATCCGTCGCCACCACCTGCGGCACAAACCACTTCTCGATTTCATGAGCCGCCGAGCATTCGCTCCAAGGGAAACTCATGGAATCGACACGCGCAGGCACACCATTCACAAGCGTATCCTGCACCATGCCAAGAGCGACACCATCGTATGTCGCCGAATGCTCCGCCTTGCAGCCCACATATTCTTCGCCATTAAAGAGGACCGTCGTATACGCATTGCCAGACCAGATGTTACCAAAGTCCACGTCAATGCTATCATCGAAAGCTTCGCCTGCCCAATCCACCACCATCGCCGAAATCGTCATCGAGGGGCAACGTCCCAAGTGGTTCGGGAACCTGGTATCCAGCAACGGCGCGCTGTTCGAAACCGGGTAGGGATGCACCCACACCGTATCGTGCACCCGCAGCACGGAATCAAGTTTCACCGGCTCGCCAAGGTCCTTCCCCTCTACCGCAATGCCTCCCATGCTGTAGTAGTCCATGCCGAACGTCTGCTTAAAATAAACACCCCAGTCATCCACATGCTTGTAGTAAGTTCCCTCGTACCAGCCGCAGGTATCCTTCTGGCGGTCCATCGGCAACGGCCCCATCTTCACCGTATCATCCATCGACACGATAAGCATCGAAGGCGACATATTGTCCCACGGCGAAAGCAGGCGCACCACCTTCGGTTCGAGCGGGTAGTACACGAAATCCTTCACGCCCATCGAAGTACTCGCAAACATCCACACCTCGTAAATACCCGTAGGGAACAATTCCGAAGCAAGCGGGCGATCATATTCATCGAAGTACGGGTGCTGGGGCCATTCGTTCTGCCCACGCAGAATTTGGACCTGAGCCATCGTTGAATTCCACTGCGAAGAATTCACGAGCGTATCGTCAAAATCGATATACCGCCAGTACTTGTACTCGCCCTCTGCAGTGAGTGGTGTTGGCTGGTTCAAGATATTATTACCAATGGTAATGTAGAAAGCGCTGTCACGGTAACTCGTGTTGGTGCGCCACGGGTGATAAACGTGAAGTCGCCTCGTCGGGTCAAAGCATTCACCCCTGCTCCCGATATCAAGCGTCACTTCGGGAGCGGCCGCCGTCCCGTCCACAAACACCGTGTCGGCAGCCGCAAGCGCAGTCGCAAGCTCCACCACAGCATTGGTATCTACCGGGAAAACATACCACGGAGCCTTGTAGCGAACAAAGTAAGCACTCTGTACCGGATTGCCAGCCATCATCGTGGGCGTTACTGCGCCGTAGAACCAGCCACACTTTGAATCATCGCCTGGCGAAAAACGCATCAGCACAGAATCAGTACCGAATATCATCTGCGGCAAGGCCTTATTGCCCCACGGGCTCTTGAACCACACAATCTTGGAACCCGGAGCCATGAAAGACTTTCTATAGGATTTATCCGTCACATCCGTATAAAGCCAAATTTCTGTTTCGGAACCAAAGAATGCGGTTATCCTGGTCTTGCCACCCTCCGTCCAGGAGATGCAATTGTTGTTATTGTAATTGTTGTCGTCGGTATTCGGGCACGCCTTGAATTCAAAGTCCTGCCAATCCTGAAAATCAGCAATCGTCTTGCCTTCCCAGGTGTAAACGTACCAATCGTCCCCTTCGCTCGTCATCATGGTTCTGGACATAGTGCCAAAACCAGGATTGTAATCCGTTACGCCACCGATAATATGGGGCGTATAGCCAGAGGCCGTCGCATCATTGCGAAACGGTGACTGAAGATGCACCGTAAGGTCTGCCCATGCGGCAGAACCCAGCAACAGCAAAAAGAATACACCCAAACACGCGCGCTTCATAAACACTCCTTAGCGCTATACCAAACAACATTCTTAAAATATATCCGCACAAACAAAAAAGGCCCCGCAAAAGCGGAGCCAGGCACATAAGCGTTGTGCAAGACGCAATGTATGTAAATGGATGGTTACCAGTTATCGCGAACGATCCGCGGGTATATAAAAAAAGAGGGCCCTTCGAGGTTTACGGCAAGGGGCTGTGAGCCGCAAGCGACTCGTACTGACGGGTCGTGGTGCGACCTTTGACCAATTAGCGCTTCAGCGCTTACGTGGGCATGGCCACCTTTAGGTGGGAGCGAGCG
>JAGAAW010000058.1 GCA_017615055.1 Fibrobacter sp. | reverse complement strand
GATGCACGAAGATGTCGAAGCAGAACTTGGTGCCCATGATATTCTCGCCGAGGTAACCGGCAGCGTATGCCTGGTTCAACGCCTTGTTGATGCTCTCGATGCAGGGCAGGAATTCGCCACGGCAGTAGATGTATGCCGCACGGGAACCGAGAGCCCATGCCGCGATGATCAAGCCTTCGATAAGACGGTGCGGGTCTTCCATCATCAGGAAGTGGTCCTTGAACGTACCGCCTTCGCCCTCGTCAGCGTTCACCACGATGTACACGGGCTTGCCGGAATTGCGGGGCACAAAACTCCACTTCATGCCGGTCGGGAAGCCTGCACCACCACGGCCACGCAGGTTAGAGCGCTGCACGTAGTCGATGAGCTCGAACTGGCTCATGTTGAACAGGCGTTCAGAAATGTTCGCGTAGCCGCCCAGCTTCTTGTAGACTTCGATGTCCTGGGCGCCCTTGCCAAAGTTCTGCGTACAAACTTTTACACATTCAGCCATAATTACTTAGCCTCCTCGACCGGAGCCGGCTTCTGGGTGGTCACGGCTTCATTCGAAGGTTTCGCCGTGCGTTCGCCGGAAGTGGCAATCATGCGGTACACGTCGCCGACCTTGCCTGCGGCGTCTACGAAGGCCTTGTCCTTCACGCCCGGCTCGCCAACGACATCCCACTTGGAGCCGTTCTTCTTTTCCACAACAATCTTCGTGAATTCGGGAGCGCCCTTCCAAGTGAGGGTAGCGCCGCTCTCGTCGGCTTCGGCCTTCACGTTCAAAACCGGAGAAGGCGGAGCGTAGTCAGCGACCTGCGGCTTGGCCGTAGCGCCCGGAGCACCGGGGTGACCGCCGTGGCCCTTCACGGTACCGCCCAGCACGTCGTGCTTCGGCATGTCGTTCACGTGGGCCTTGCACCAGTCGATAATGCGGTCGATGCTAGCTTCGGTAAGAGTCGTGCCGCGCTTCATCTTGAGCTGACCGTCGACCACGTCGGTCGCGAAGTCGTCGTTCACGAGCATCATCGGGCCGTTGCCGCAGCTGCCCAGGCATTCCACCTGGAGGATAGTGAACATGCCGTCGGGAGTGGTCTCACCGCTCTTGATGCCGAGCTTGTTCTCGACATACTTGATAAGCGGCATAGCGCCCTTGATGGTGCAGCTAATGTTGCGGCAGAACTGCAACAGGAACTTGCCCTTCGGGGCGTGGTTGTACATGGTATAGAAAGTCGCAACACCGAGCGCGTGTGCCGGAGCGCAACCACAGACGTTAGCCGCCCAGCGGATACCTTCCGTCGGCACCCAGCCGAACACGCCCTGCACGAGCCAGAGCACTTCGAGCAGTGCGCCCTGCCCCACCGGGTAACGGCTCAGCAAGTCAGCGCAGCGTTCCTTGATTTCGGGAGTATTGAGCTTGTCAAGCACTTCCTTTGTAGGCGGCTGCGGGACTGCCTTGTGGACATGGCCGAAGGTCTGCGCCGGATCCGGGAGCGCGTCGATGGACTGCGCCGGACCGTCGAACTTCAGGCGGTTATTGGAGACAAACTGAACTGCACCAGCAATATGATCTCTCATCGGTCAAGTTCTCCAGCGATAATGTTGAGGCCCGAAAGTACGGCCATGGAGTCGGCAAGCTGGCCGCCTTCCACGAGGTCGTGGAATGCAGCGAACTGCGTAAGGCAAGGCGGACGCACCTTGATGCGGTACGGATGGCCACTGCCGTCAGAAACAATCGTGAAACCGAGTTCGCCGTTAGCGCACTCGCTACCGCAGTAGTATTCGCCTTCCGGCACGCGGATGCCTTCGTACACGCTCTTGAAGCGGCCGATGAGGCCTTCCATATCCTGGTAGGCGAGCTTGTGCGCCGGCACGCGGATGCGTGGGTCGACGATGTCGACGGGGCCCGGAGCGAGGCGCTTCAGGGCCTGGCGCACGATCTTCACGGATTCTTCGATTTCGGCGAGACGCACCTGCAGGCGGTCATTGCAGTCGCCCTGAGTGCCGACCACGACTTCCCAGTCATAGGTCTCGTAATCGTAATACGGTTCGTCCTTGCGGAGGTCGCTTGCAACACCGCTGGCGCGCAGGCACGGGCCCGTCCAGCCGTAGCTGATGGCCTTCTCGGCACTGATCTTGCCGATACCCACCGTACGGTCGAGGAAGATGCGGTTGCGGTCCAAGCAGGCGTGCAGGTCCTTCAAGGCCTTCTCGGTAGAGTCGAGGGCAGCGAGCACGTCGCGTTCAAAGCCGTCGTAGCTGTCGCGGTAGAGGCCGCCGATACGGGCATAGCTGTTGGTAAGGCGAGCACCCGTGAGCTTTTCCCAGATGCACATGATTTCTTCGCGCGGGTTGAACGCGTACATGAACGGGGTCGTACCGCCCAAGTCCTGGAATGCGGCAGCCACGCAAACGAAATGGTCGTTGATACGGCTAAGCTCGTTCACGATGACGCGCAGCACCTTGCAGCGTTCCGGCAGTTCCACGCCGAACATGTTCTCCACGGCGCGGCAGAACGCGATGTTGTTCATGATAGCCGAGCAGTAGTTGAGACGGTCGGTATAGGGCAGCACCTGCTGCCACGTGCCGCGTTCCACCATCTTCTCGAACCCGCGGTGCAGGTAACCGATTTCTTCGACGCTCGCGACGATGGTTTCGCCGTCCATGGCGGCCATAAAGCGCAAGCAGCCGTGGGTCGCCGGATGGCTCGGTCCCACGTTCAAGGGCATCAAGTTCAGCTTTTCGCCATTAGGATCCAGTACGATCATTCTTTGATACTCCCTTCCAAAAATTCGTTGTCGTTAGTCCCGACTTCCTTGCTACGCTCGACAATCCTGTAACCGAGGGTTTCGAGACGCTTTTCCAAGGCCGGGAGAAGGTAGTCGTTGGTAGAGAGCCACTGGCGCTTCTGCGCAGGGTAATCCTTGCGGAGCGGATGGCCCACAAATTCCACGTGGTTCAACAGGCGGCGGAGGTCCGGATGACCCTCGAACACGATACCGAACTGGTCGAACACCTCGCGCTCGTACCAGTTGGCGTTCGCATACAGGTCGCTGATGGTCGGGACCTTCAGGTTCGCCTCGGAGACCAGCACCTTAAGACGGAAGCGCAACCCGGGGTTCACAGTGCTCTTGAACGAATAAGAAACCGCAAAACGGGGGCCTTCGTAATTCGGGTAAGTCAGGTAGTCGATACCCGCGACATCCACGAGCATGTTGAGTTCTACTCCGGCGGTACCCTTGAGGAACTCGACCGCATTGTGCAGGTAACCCGCGCTCACGACCGCAGTCACGCCCCACTTGTCGAGCGTTTCCCTCTTGGCACCGAACATTTCTTCCAAGGCGGTGAAGATTTCTTCTGCTGTTTTCATCTTCTACTCCTTCCAGAATTGTGCTTTTTTCACAAGGTTCTGCTCTTTTTCCATCACAAAATCCTTGAGTTCCTCGACCTTCTCGTGGGCGAAATCCTTGGCACAGGCCTTCGCCTCGGCGGTCTTCGCCTTGATCATCTCGAGCTGTTCCTTGACGCGGTCAGCACGCTGCTTCATGTAGGACTCGTCCTTGATCTTCTTCTGCAGGTCAAACATCGCATCGAAGAACGCCTCCGGGCGGGAAGGGCAGCCACCTATATATACATCTACCGGAATGATGTGGTCGATACCCGGCACCGTGCAGTAGCAGTCGTAAAAACCGCCCGAACAGGCGCAGGCGCCCATCGCAATCACCCAGCGGGGTTCGGCCATCTGCTCGTAAATGCGCTTCAGGATCGGAGCCTGCTTGTAGGTAATCGTGCCCGCGACGAGCAATACGTCGGACTGGCGCGGCGTAAAACGCACATATTCGGAACCAATGCGGGAAAGGTCGTAACGACCCACTTCCGTACTCATGAATTCGATAGCGCAACATGCCGTACCGTAGGGGAACGGCCAAAGGGAATTCGTCCTGCCCCAATTGACCAAAAAGTCCAGGGACGAAGTTATGATGTTTGGCTTTTCTGCCTCAGCTGTCATAGAGGATACCTCGTAAAATGCGGGTGAAAAAATAGCAAAAAAATGTAAAAAGTCGGGCGAAATTCTGCCCGACTGGAGCCTTACAAAACCATCACGGATTTAATACAGGATTGCGTAAGGCGGTGATCATCAACGTTTTACAACACGCCCATGTTTCAACAGGCGATTACCCGCATACATGCGTGCGACATACACCCCGCGCGGCAACCCAGAAAGGAATCCCGAGACGCCCGCCGTTAGGTCGCCACCCGCAAAGGAACGCACGAGCAGAAGGTTCCCCTGCATGTCGAACAGGCGCACCGTCTTTTCGCCCGCGAGTACAGTCCCGGCATCAAGCGATTCCTGCCCGATGGCGACAGTCGCCGAAGAACTGCTGGACCGCCCCGGAACGGCATGCGAAGAACTCGAAGGCTTCGTACGGCTAGAGGAACTGCTCAACAACTCGCTGCTAGAAGAAACGCTGCTCGAACTTTCCGCCGACGAACTCGATTCCGCAGGGCACTGAGAAATCTTCTTGTCACTCGACGTCGTAAAGCAGACCCTCGCGTTTCCGTCGTAAACCACGCTGTACACGCCCGGAACACCAGCCTTGCCGCCACCGTTGACAAAAGAAAAGTCCACATAATAGCCACCGGCCTTCACGTTCTGCTTCATCGCTATGCGCTGGTGGTTCCTGTCGCCGTTAATGGCATTCTCGTCCTCGTACAAACTCTTGTTGTAATCAATATACCAGACAAGCATGCCGTTTCCGCCCAGTTTCGAATCGTACTTTTCGGACGGGCGGTACTCCACAATGTAGTACTCGTCAGACTTGTTCGGGTTCGTAACGGAATACGCCTGCATGTCTGAGAGTTTCTTGAGCGAATAGACAGAATCCGCCGAAGCCTCGGTAAGCGTAAGCCAGCCCACAGCCTCACGCTCAAAGGCGGAATAGGCCGCGGGAATGTTGGCCGCATTGCTACTCGTGCCATTATACATGCCCTGCGACATCACATCGTACTTGTCGGGGCCCACAATCATCTGCCCGTTTCCATCCTTGGCATAATGGTCCTTCAGGCCAAGCACATGGCTGAACTCGTGCGCAAAAATCCCGAGCGGGTCGATTTTCTTATTGCTTGAGCCGTCGGCATACTGGGCGATAAAAAGGTACCTATCGAACGTATAGCCGCCAGACTGGAATCCTCTCCCGTACTGGCCCGCGCCATTATAGGACATCCAATAGGCGTGCCCCCAGAAGTTCCTGCTCTGCTTGAGCGCATCCTCTTCCATGCCGGGGAACAAGAAGATAAAGCCGTCTATTGTCTTGCCGCTGGAGCAGTACTTGTCGGCTCTCGCCAGAAAATCCGAGCGACCCGCCAGCGCCTTGACACCCGCAGCCATGAAGGCACCTTCGTCGAAGTTGTTCCCCGTACCGAAACTGGTCAGCGCTGCGTTAATCTGCACCGAGTACACGTCAAAATGCGGATTGAAGCGCCCTCCCGAAGAAAACAGGAAGTAATCGCGAAGACTACCGATATTGCCTTCCTCGCTGTAGCCCTCCTGGTTCAGGAATGCGTAAAACCTTGCGGAATCGCCTGCGGCCTTGTCCGTAGTCCCGATGAGCAGCACCGGAATCCAGCGCTCGCCCGAGGTCCAGGACTGCGGCTTGGGCCTAGCCATCCGTACAGGCACGCCATCCTGATTGAAGGCCATCACGGGAAAGTGAGAAAAGTTCAGCGCACGCGATTTTTCTTCGGCGTCGGGAAATCGTTCCCCGTAAATTTCCTTGTGGTTCTTGCGGGCCGCCTCCCGATCCAGCCCTTCCAGGAATTTCACGTCGTCTGCGCTACGGTCCACCGCATTCTTCGCAATCACCGAACTCGTCCTGCCCGTCGCATCCACGTACACGTAGTTCCCCCTGCCATCGCTCTCAATCAGATAGCCGTCAACCGTTTCGGTATAATGGTAGTGTTCGTCGCCGAAATGGCGGATAGAGACAGAGCTTCCGTCCTTGTTCTGGACTGTCTGCACGGCCATGCTGGCCGGACGCGCAAATACGACCCCGGCACAAACGGCCAAGGCGACAGCGACGTTTTTCATAAAATTATATCCCATACCAATCCCTTTCCCCAAACAACCGGGTACACCTCCTGAAAATAATAAAAAATTTGAGGAAAATCGCACCCGCTCCCCAAAAAGTCCAAATGTTCTCAAAAATTTTCTCATTTTTGTAAAAATTTATGTATATTTAGAGCGTGAACCGTTTTCTAGACATTTATCAATTTACGCAATTCCGCAAGTTCCTGGAAGAATACCAGGCGGCCCGCGCACAGGCGGAGCCGAGCTTCACGCGTACCGAAATCTGCAACCTGCTGGGCATGGAAAAGAGCCGCAGCTACTTCGCCGATGTTCTCAGAGGAAAGAAGGTCTCCCCCCGCATGGTGGCCAAGTTCATCGAGGTTCTCGAACTCGACAAGAAAGAGGCGAAGTACTTCGAGACGATGGTGGAACTCGACCAGGCGAAAAACGATTCCGTCCGCAACGCCGCGATGCAGGAACTGTTGAAACTGCACCCGAACCCGCAGCACATTCTGAACGAGGACGCCTACGAGTATTACAGCCGCTGGTACCACAGCGCACTCTTCGCCATCCTCGACGCGATGGACGTTGGCGACGACATGGCGCCCGTTCAAAAGCGCATTTTCCCGAAGGTCCCGCTCGGAAAACTGAAGGACTCGCTCGCCCTGCTGGAACGGCTCGGGCTGGCACGCAAAAATGCGGAAGGGTTCTGGAAACCGACCCGCGAAAGCATCAGCAGCGGGCCGTACAACAACGCGGAACTCATCAAGCAGTACCAACTGCAGTGTTTTGAGCTCTCGAAGCAGGCGCTCATCACGCCACCCAAGAAACCGACCGTCATGAGCACGCTTACGTTCAGCATCTCGAGCGAGGCGTACAAGAAACTCGAGGCGGAACTGCAGGAATTCAAGGCGAAGGCGCGTCGCATCATCGGCGAAGACAAGGAAAAGGCGGATGGAGTCTACCAGATGAACATCCACCTGTTCTCGAATTTGGAGTAGGGATTTGGAAATGAAAAACTTAAAGACATTCTTGTGCCTTGCCGGAACAGCGATGCTGTCGTTTATGGCCGCTTGCAGCAACGGCACGGACACCGCGGGCGTCATCACCGAAACGGAATCGGGCAAGACGATTGCGGGCCTCATCACCGACACCGAAGGCAAGGCCCTCGCAAGGGCACGCGTGTACCTGACCGGCGTCGATACGGTAACCTACCATACCTACGTGATGGACTCTGCCGAAACAGCAGACGACGGGACCTTCTCCATGTACTCGGAAGGCGACCGCCACCACTTCAGGGTACTTGCCAAGGCTGCGCAAAAATCGGACACCCTGCTCGGCTTTGAAGACTACTACAACTCCACCTGGGATACGGGGTGGCCCGACACCGTCCACTTCGAAATCGAGGTGGGCGCACCCGCAGTCGTCCAGCTCTACCTGCAGGGGGGCTTCGGCGACATCGATTCCGTCTGCTTCCACGGCACGTTTGTCTGCGCGGCCCCCTCGAAAGAAGAACTCGAAGACGGGCGCATGACCATCCGCAACATGCCCGCAGGGCAACTCGGCAAGTACACCGTCTGGAGAAACGACACCGCCCATACATCGCCATTTGTCGACGACCCCAAGAGCGTGCGCCCCGGAGATACACTTTACTGGTCCGGAATTGTGGCGCTGTGGGGTTCCTCCGTCGAAACACTGAACATCACGATTCCAGAAAAAGCAAAGGCAATCCTGGATTCGGCGGGGCTCGAGCCGACATTGAACAACCTTATCGTTCCTGTATTCGCCCCCAAGGACAAGGAATTCAATATGTTCATCGACGGATGGGGCAGCAACGTTGACCTTTTCACCGCAGAAAAGGACAAGTCCACCGAAAAATACTGGGCGACGTTCGACACCGTCAATGCAAAAGAACAGGAAGCGCACTGGCTTATGACCCAGTACGAATATCCCCACAAGCCGTACAACAACATAAGGCTTCTCTATTCCGAAATCGAGGCCGGAACAACATTCTTCGACACCAATTTCGTTCTCCAGACGCCCAGCTTCGCGGTGAGTTTCTGGATAGAAAAGGACGGCGAGGCGGCAGACTCGTCTGACGGCGCCAATTCCCGCATCGAAATTTTCTCTGCAGGCACAGACACGCTCGGTTTCGAAATCGCCCAGTGCGAAAAGGACGCGCAGTTCATCTGCACCACAATCCGCAACGGAATCGATTCCGCCGCTACAGACAGCACCATCTACGGCAAGGCTAAGGTCCTCGACGGAAACCGCCACCACGTTTCTCTCGCAATCCACGAAAAACATCTCGCCATCGCGATCGACGGCATCACCATCCGCGACACGGACTTGAAACTGGCAGAAAATTTCGCCAGGGACCTCCGCCATATCCAGGTTGGCGACGAACGTCTGGAAGACTTTATCGTCTATCACTTCGACAAGAGCATCCGCAAGGAAGGCGACAAGGACTGGGACCGCCTCAAGGCATGGCTCATGGCCTTCTACGAGATGCAGAATTTGTTATATTAAAAGAGATGAAACAACTCGTCCACGACAGAAAGGTTTGTCTCGCCTGCGCGGGCTGTGTCGGCCTGTGCCCCAAGATGGCACTCGACATGTACGGCCTCGACCTGCAAATCGATAGCGAAAAGTGCATCAAGTGCGGCATCTGCGCAAAGGCGTGCCCCGTCGGTGCGCTCAAGATTACGGAGGTCGGCGATGCTTGATTCCAATTACGATGTCGTGGTGATTGGCGCAGGGCCCGGCGGCTCCGTTGCCGCAAGGAACCTCGCACGGGCGGGGCACAAGGTTTTGCTCCTCGAAAAGCGCGAACGCATCGGCTTTCCGGTACGTTGCGGGGAGGCGAGCACCACGCTGGCCGACCTGCAGACCTACGGTCCTATCGACGAGAGCTGCATCGAAAGCATTATCAACGGGCTCTACATCTACGGTCCGAACGGCGTGAACATCGAAGTCCCGAAACCGAATACGGGCATCATGCT
>JAGAAW010000057.1 GCA_017615055.1 Fibrobacter sp. | reverse complement strand
ATCACCCACCCGAACGAAATGGTCAAGAAGGGTGACAAGGTTGAATGCGTCGTGCTCGCCGTCGATAAGGAAAAGCGCCGCATTTCTCTCTCCATGAAGCACCTCACCGAAGATCCGTGGGATTCTATCGATTCCACCTACCCGGTTGACTCCGAAGTCAAGGGCAAGATCGTTCGTATGCTCGACCGCGGCGTTGTCGTTGAACTCGCTGACGGCATCGAAGGCTTCATCCCGGTCTCCAAGCTCACCGCTGAATACATCAAGGTTCCGGCCGATGCATTCAAGGTTGGCGACGAAGTCCCGGCTGTCGTGACCGAGATCGACCAGAACAACCGCAAGATCTACCTCTCCGTGGTGGACTACTTCAAGAATCGTGAATCCGCTGAACTCAAGGCTTGGATGGACTCCCACAAGCCGGGCGAATCGGGCACCACGATCGGTGAAGCTGCCGCTCCGAAGAAGAAGGCTACCAAGAAGAAGGCGGAAAAGCCGGCCGAAGACGCCGCTCCTGCTGAAGAAGCCAAGTAAGATCTCTTACTCGTATTGAAAGTCCCGCGGGCAATAGCCTGCGGGATTTTCGTTTTTTGAGGTAGCGCGAGGGGTGGATTCGCTGGTGCCTTGATTGCGGGTGGGACTATTGTTGTAATTTTCAGGCAAATTTGCGAATGATTTGCAAATTTACAGACTAAACGTGTGCTAGTGTGGCTTTTGGTCTGCTTTTTGTTAGTTTGTGTGTAAATAGTTTGGAGATTTTTGGGATGTACGCCTCCAAATGCGCCTCCAAAACCGCTCTTTCAGGAGAAAAATCCCTTGATTTTACCACATTTTGTTTAATTTGTACGAAATCATGCAGACCAAATTGCGACAAACGCCCCCTTTGGTCTGTTTTTTCGGGAAAAAGCGAGTTCGTGCGGGCCGGGTGCGCCATCGGGAAGGGTGAAACCGCCCTAGTTTTTCTATCTTGCATTTCATGAATCTTGCTGGAAAGAAAATCCTTCTGGGTGTCTCGGGCGGTATCGCGGTGTACAAGAGCTGCGAGCTTTTGCGCCTGTTGCAGAAGAAGGGAGCCGAGGTGCGCGTGTGCATGACGGAGGCCGCGACGGAGTTCGTGGCGCCGCTCACGTTTGCAAGCCTCAGCAAGTGCCCCGTGTACCTGAAGAACGGTGCCGTGGAGGCGCGGCCTTTCCAGCATATAGACTTTCCGCGGTGGGCGGACCTCTACCTGGTGGTGCCCGCGACCGCGAACGTTATCGGGAAATTCGCCTGCGGTATCGCCGACGACCCGGTGAGCCTCTGCTTTATGAGCTGCACGTGCCCGCGCGTAATCGCCCCTGCGATGAACGTCGCGATGTACAATAGCCCGGCGGTCAAGCGCAACCTTGAGGTGCTGCGCGGGTTCGAAAGTACGACCGTACTCGAATCGCCCGCAGGTGAACTTGCTTGTGGCGAGGTGGGGCAGGGAAGGCTTATGGAACCGGCGGAGATTGTGGAATGGCTGGAAGCGAATTCGCCGGAATGTCATCCTGGATGCGAAGCATCCGGGAACCATACGGTTCGAACCGGCACTTGTAAAAACGGTAAGTACTGCGCGCCGGCAGTGCCCGTCGGCAAGGATGTCCCGCCCACGCAAGACAAGACACTCCCTGGCTACGGCAAGAAAGTCCTGCTGACTGCGGGCCGTACCGAGGAGGCGATTGACCCGGTGCGCTACATCAGCAACCGCAGTAGCGGGAAGACTGCAGTGGCGCTTGCTTCCGTTTTCTACGCGAACGGCTTTGAGGTTGAAGTCGTTGCGGGCCCGATGGAGGCGGCGTTCCCGGGCGGAGTGAAGGTTACGCGCGTGCGTAGCGCCCGGGACATGCACGACGCCGTGATGGAAAGGCTCGACCAGGCTGACGCCGTCGTGCATTGCGCGGCGGTAGCGGACTACCGCCCCGCCCACGCCGCCGACGCGAAGATCAAGGACAGCCGGAGCCAGCTCACGATAGAGCTTGTACCGAACCCGAATATATTGCGCGACTGCACTGCGGCCCGCGCATCCCGTACCGGCAAGGAAGCATCCCGTAGCCAGAATGCCGGTGCATCCCGTAACCAGAACTCCAGCCCCAAGCATCAGGTTATCGTCGGTTTCGCGCTCGAGACCGACCACTTCAAGGAGCACGCCGCAGAAAAACTCGTGAAGAGCGGTGCCGACGCCCTCCTGTTGAACGCCCCGGTCGCAAGCGATTCCGGATTCGGGCACGATTGCGTGCGCTACACGCTGGTGCGCCCCGGTATGGACGTGCCCGAGATGAAGATGGGCGGCAAGGTCGACCTGGCCCAGGAAATTGTCGGATTTGTTATTGATAAACTAAGAGTATAGTGGTGAGGGAACATGCCGGAAGAATTTGACTTTGCAGAACTTCGCAAGTATCTCCGTGGCCAGATCGACATGGGGGATTCCGAGGTGTTTCTCGACGAACCGTGGACCCTTGAGAAGCGTGCTGCGGCACCGTCCAGGCCTGCCCCTGCAAGCCCGGCGCCGTTTACCCCCGCGATAAACGCCGCACCCTCCAAGCCCGCAATAAACACGACGCCCACGACAAACATGGTGGCAAGCGCACCTGCAATAAACGAGGCGGCCCCGCTGTTCGAATCCCCGGTGGGTGCTATCCCTGCGGCCCGCCCGGCTGTCAAGAAGGTCGCCGCCGCGTTCGAATCCGTAGAAAGTCTCGAAGCCTTCTATGCGGCTATCAAGTCCGACGTCGTCTACGCGAACGTCGCCGACCTCGTCCTGTACGAGGGCCCCGCAAACCCGAAGGTTTTGCTCTTGCTGCCCGCCCCTCCGGCACAGCCCGGCTCGTTCTTCGCTACCCCCGCGGGCGAAATGCTCGTGCGCCTTTTCGGTAGCCTCTCCATCCCGGCCGATTCCATCGGGGTCACGTTCTTCTACAAGGGCAGAACCGCGCGTAACATCCCGGCCCTGCTCGAGGCGTCGCTCCGGAAGATGCTCGCGAAGGAAATCTCGTTCATCGCCCCCTCGGTGATGGTGACCTTTGGCGAACCGCTCTTTCACCAGGTATTCGGCAAGGGGAAGAATTTCGAGGAGCACGCCGGTACCGATATGGAATTTTCGGGCGTCAAGACGTGCTCGCTGGTCGATGCCTACGCCATGGCGCAGGATAAGCAGCTCAAGTGGGTCACCTGGAAGGTCCATATCCCGAAGAGCAGTTACTTCAAGGCGTAGCCCGCGTACCGTAAGCCCGATATAAATTATATTTCCTGTTAATCGTTATGCCTGAATTTGCAACGGAAAATAAGAATTTTGAAGGTCGTCAGGTCCCGATGGATACCGATGCCGAGCGCTACCTGCTCGGCGGAATTCTCCGCGACCCGAATACGATGGCGCGTGCCATCGAGATGGTTTCGGACGACGACTTCTTTTACCTGGAGCGCCACCAGCTGATTTGGCGTGCCATGAAGAGCCTGTACAGTGCGGGCACTCCTATCGATATGCTCACGCTGCCTGCCGAACTCGAGAAGATGGGCAAGCTCCGCGAGGCGGGTAACCGCGAGTACATTTTCGAGATGATGGAGAGTGTCGCCTCCTCGGCGAACGTGGAGTGGAACCTTGAGCACCTGCGCAACAAGTACGTGCTGCGCAAGCTCATCAGGATGTCTTCGGAAACCATCAAGCAGGCGATGGATTCTACGTCTGCACCCGACGAAGTGCTACAGTCTGCCGAACGTGCCGTGTTTGCGATTGCCGAAAAGCAGGTGAAGAACACGCTCCGCCCGATCGAGAAGTTCATGAGCCCGCTCCTGGAGCGCCTCACGACCCGCAGGGACGGCATGACCGGTGTGCCCACGGGCCTCAAGGATTTGGACGAACTCACGAACGGCCTACAGAATTCCGACTTGATTATTCTTGCCGCGCGCCCTGGTGTGGGTAAGACCTCGTTCGCGCTTACGATTGCCGCGAATGCCGCTATTGATTACGGCAAGCATGTGGCATTCTTCAGCCTGGAAATGGACGGCGTGCAACTGGCCCAGCGTCTGCTCTGCTCGCGTTCCGGGGTGGACCAGTCCAAGCTCCGCAACAACAAGCTGAACTCCGACGAAATGAACCAGCTGGTGGCTCACGTGGGGCCTATCAACCAGGCGCCCCTGTTTGTGGACGATAACGCCGACCTCGGCATCATGGAACTCATGAGCAAGGCACGTGACCTCAAGCGCAAGGGCGAACTCGACATGCTGGTGATTGACTACCTGCAGCTGATGAAGACGGGCAACGAGGAAAACCGCGCCGTCGCTATCGGTGCCATTTCGCGTGGTCTCAAGATTCTGGCGAAGGAACTTCAGATTCCGGTCATCGCGCTCGCACAGTTAAGCCGTAAGGTCGAGGAGAAGGGCCGCGAAAGGCCCCAGCTCAGTGACCTGCGTGAATCGGGTTCTATCGAACAGGATGCCGACATGGTGTGGTTCGTGGAACGCCCCTTCGTGCGTACGCACAAGGAAGAGGACAAGTACAAGGCAGAACTTATCGTGGCCAAGCACCGTAACGGTTCGGTGAGGGATATCCCGCTCACGTTTATTCCGGAATGCACCCTGTTCAAGGATGGTTTCGACGATTCCGAGATGGGTGGCGGTGAAGACCAGGATTACAGCTACGGTGATGATTCGTCGTTCTCGGGCGGCACCGACTTTGGAGGTTACTAGCGATGCCCCTGTTGCTTAGGCCCATAGCGTGGATCGGTCGTGTCATCGTGGATGGCATCTCGAGCATTGGCGAGGTGCTGTGCATATTGCTTTTGACGCTCAAGCAGATGCCGCACGTGTTCAAGAACCCTGACCTCATCGTGAAGCAGATGGTTTCTATCGGCGTGTCAAGCCTCCCGCTCTTGTTCGTGACCTCCATCTTTACAGGCATGGTGGCGACCGTCTGTGCCGAGTTCGAATTCCAGAACCTGGTGGCCGACAAGTTCGTGGGTACAGCCGCCTGCAAGATGGTGCTTATCGAGCTTGGACCACTGCTTACCGCTATCGTGCTTTCGGGCCGCGTGGGCAGTGCCGTTGCTGCAGAACTAGGCAGCATGAAGGAGAAGGAGGAACTTGCCGCCTACACGGTGCTCGGTCTCGAGCCCTACCGCTACCTCGCTCTTCCGCGCTTTGTCGCCTTCATGACGATGATTCCGTGCCTTACCGCCATCTCGAATGCGCTCGCTCTTATCGGTGGATGGATCGTGTGCGTGCTCGGCCTCGACATCACGACCTACACTTACACTACCGGCATGCAGTACCTGTTCGATTCCATGGACCTCTGGTCGGGCATGATCAAGTCGCTCGTGTTCGGCGTGCTCATCTTTGTGCTGGGTTACTACCACGGGATTAACGCCCAGGCCGGTGCCCGCGGTGTGGGGCTTGCGACCATGAACGTGGTGGTCTCGAGCTGCCTTATGATTTTGATTTCTGACTTTATTCTTGATGCAATCATGTTCTTCTAGTTTTTGCAGGTGATATATGCCAAACGTAAAGATTGACCCGAACGACATTGCCATCCGGCTCAAGGGACTCAAGAAATCCTTCGGCCCGCAGACCGTGCTCGAGGACGTGAACCTCGACATCAGGCGCGGCGAGACGATGGTCATCATCGGAAAGTCCGGTGGCGGCAAGTCCGTGATCCTGAAGCACATGATTGGCCTGTTGCAGCCCGATGGAGGCGAGGTGTCCGTTGATGGCGTGACCATCAGTACCCCGAAGTTTTTTGACACGCATACCATCCGTAAAAAAATGGGTATGCTCTTCCAGATGGGTGCACTCTTTGACTCGATGACCACCGGCGAGAACATCGCGTTCGCTTTGCGCGAACACCACCCGGAACTTTCTGAAAGGCAGATCCAGGATGTGGTGACCGAGAAACTCCAGATGATTAACCTCGTCCCCGAGTTCAGGACCAAGATGCCCAGCGAACTTTCGGGCGGTATGCGCAAGCGTGTGGCGCTTGCCCGCGCCATCGCATTGAACCCGGAAATCCTCTTGTACGACGAACCGACGACCGGCCTTGACCCCATCACGAGTGACGTGATTAACGACCTCATCCTCGACATGCAGAGCAAGCTCGGGGTGACTTCGGTGGTGGTTACCCACGACATGGTGAGCGCTTTCAAGGTGGCCGACCGCATCGCGATGCTCCTGAACGGGCGCATTATCGAGGTGGGTACGGTGGACGAAATCAAGAACACCAGCAACCCCTACGTGCACCAGTTTATCACCGGCCAGCGCAAGATTTCGGTGGACGAGGAGCAATAAGGCGATTTTTTCGGGCAAAATGGGGCTTTTTTGCGTGTTTTCGTTCACAAAAAAGGATTCCCGTTACCCCTTTTGCAAATAATAATGTAATTTTCTAGGTAGAAAAAGAGGTTTTTTATGAAAAAGAAACTTTTGATAGGTCTATCTTCGGTCGGCTTGGCTGCCGGTTTTTGGGCCTGTGGTGATGGTACCGTGGAGCCCATGAACGAGGCTACCGACAGTTACCTTCAGGCTATGTTTGAATCGGGTTCTATCGACTTCTCGGCTCAGGTGGCTGATGCCAAGAAGACTTGTGTTGAAGACCTTGCTTGCCAGAACGAGATGGCAAAGGCCAACGGTACGGCAATCCAGATTGAATCATCGGAGGATCCGATTTCGGTGTCTTCTTCGGACGGAACGCCCACTCCCGGTACCTCGTCCTCTGTGAACAGGTTCTCTTTCGGTTCTTCGATAGGCCCTGTTGGTCAGCAGAGCTCCTCTTCGGAAGCTCCGGTTCAGCAGCCCACCTCTTCGTCGGGCGGTGTTGTGGCTGTTTCGGGCATGGGTTCCTGTGCCCCGGCTGCGGCCACGGCTGAACTGAACTCCCCGGTTGTCTGGTCGTTCTCTACGGCGGGTGCAACGGTGAAACTTGCACCGAATGACTTGCTCAAGGCACAGTATAGCTGGACGTTTGGAGGTGAAGGTGCTAGCAGGGCTACTTGCGATACCACGGGATCCATGAAGGCGTCTGCGGTTTCCTACTCGGTTTCGGGCCCCAAGTCTGCATCCGTGACGGTTTCCGCTGGTGGCAATGTCGAGACGATTACCTGTTCTGCGTTGAACGTGAACGGCGCCCCGATTACGGGTTGCAAGTGCCTTGGCGTGAATCTTCAACCCGATGTGTCGAAGGGTGAATCGGCAGAATGGATGGCTTCGGGCTGCTCCACTGCAGCGGGCTTGACGCTCACCTACACCTGGACGAAGGCTGTTGGCGCTGGTGAATCCGCGACTGCCGCTGTGGCTGCAAAGGGCGATATTGTCAGTGGCGTTTCGTACGTGGTCGAAAATGGCGACAATACCAAGGTGACGATCCCCTGCGAAGATGCCGTTGCTATGGATGCGACAAAGCCCGACTATGAATTCAAGGATCAGGGCAATACCAATGCAATCTCGTTTACTGGAAACGTGGATGCAACCGTTGTGTTCAGCCTGCCTTCCGGATGGCATGGATCCGATGCAGGAACGTGTACGTTTGCATGTCAGGTCGATAGAGGCGGCTCCGGCGATGGAAAGATTTCCGGAACGCTGGGAACGTACGAAGTTTCTGGTGGAGACTACGTAACAACGTCTATTCCGGTATCCGCTACTACTGGTGGAAACGCATTGGCTTTCAAGTTGAACGTTGGCTCTAATGCTGGCGTGAACTGCCATGTTGCTTGGTAAGTCAAGATTGTTCTAAGTAAAAGAAACCCCGCTCATTGAGCGGGGTCTTTTATATCTAGAGGGTTCGCGGCCTGTGGCCTAGGTCCATGGCTGCGAAACGGGTTCGATTACATGAACCAGAAGCCGAGGCCGGCCTTGAAGGTCATCTGCTTGCCGCCGTCCATCTTGATAAAGATGGCGTCTTCGTCGTCTTCCTTGTTTTCGTAGACGTCGGTCAACCCGAGAACGAGGGCGGCATCTATGGAGAGGCGTTCCATGATAAAGAAGCCTGCACCGAAGACGATTCCGAATCCAAAGCCCTTCTGTTCGATATCTTCCTTGAAACTCATGTCCAGTGTTCCGAGTCCGCCACCGATTTCAACATCTTCTTCTTCGAACTTGACGTCGGAACTGAGGTTCAGCGTAATCTGCACGCCCGCTGTTATGTAGACCATGTCCAGGACAGTTGCGCGCATCATGAGCGGGATTTCGAGGTCCATCTGGGTGAACTTACGCTCTGCCGTTTCGTCTTCCTGGACGAGCTGTGCATAGTGGAAGTTCACTTCGGGCACGAACTGGAGGTAGTCTACCAGGGGGATGCGCCCGCGGAGACCCACGTCGAAGCCGAAACCTGCCGGGGCGTCCGTCTCGTCACCCATGTTCCAGTCCTGGGCAAGTCCGGTCAGTGTGCTGTAGTTGAAGTCGCCGTGGATGCCGAAGCCTGTCTTGCCGTTGAGGGTGCTCTGCTTCTGCGGGGCTTCTGCGGCACTTGCTGCGTAGGTGTTGTCGTTATAGGCGGCCTGAGTGTCTGCCGGTTCGGTTGCTGCAGGGGCGGGTTCGCTAGCTTCGGCCTGAGCTGTAGCCTCAGTTGCTTCGCTTTGCGGTTCCGCTGCTTCGCTGTCGGCTTCCTCTGCTTCGGTTGCTGAGCTTGCCGAAGCATCGGCCTGCTCAGTAGTTTGTTCCTCGGTCTGTTCGTCTGTCGGCCAGGCGTCTTCCTGTGCGACCGCGAGCGAGGTGGCGAGGGCGCCTGCTGCGATAATCTTTGAAATATTCATGGATTCCTCCGTTATTTTGCGGTAAATGTAACAATTTCGGCAGAAACGGTGCAAGCCCTGACTAAAAATATCCGTTGTGTCCCTTGACAATGGGGTGGATGATTTCTATATATGAAAATATGAATACTTGTTCATATATCAAAAATGCGAGAAACGATATTCCGGTGGATGTTCTCTTCGAACTCTCGGAATTCTTCAAGTTCTTTGGCGATACCACGCGTATCCGTATTATCCACCTGATGCTCTCGGGGGAGCTCTCGGTGAACGAGATTGCCGAGAAGCTGAACCTGGAACAGTCGGTGGTGAGTCACCAGCTGCGAATCCTCCGTACGGCAAATCTTGTAAAACCGCGCCGCGAGGGCCGCAAGATGTTCTATTCGCTCGACGACGAGCATATCGGGCTCATTTTCAATACGGGCCTCACGCACATTCTCCACAAGAAGGGTAAGTAAAATGCCTGCTGTTTTAGAGATCCTAGAAAAGTTTGTGTTGCAGTTCATTACGCTGTTCTCCGAGATGGCTCCGTTCCTGCTGCTCGGTTTTTTGCTTGCGGGCATTTTGCACGTGTGGGTGCCGAACCACCTGTACGTGCCGAAGATTTCAAAACCGAACTTTAAGTCGGTGCTGTGGTCTGCGCTCTTTGGCGTGCCTCTCCCGATTTGCAGTTGCGGCGTGATTCCCACATCGATAGCCCTCCGTAAGGAAGGTGCGAGCAAGGGCGCGAGCGTAAGCTTCCTCATCTCGACACCTGCGACGGGTGTGGATTCCATACTTGCGACGTATTCCCTGCTGGGTGGGCCGTTTGCGGTGTTGCGCCCGATTGCCGCTTTTGTGACCGCGATGTTTGGCGGTGTGTTCACGAACGTGCTGACGCGCGGAGAGGAACAGGCGCATGACCACCCGGAGACAATCGACTTTGATGACTGCGATACCGAACACCACTGCGGTTGCGGACATTGCGAATGTGAGTCCCAAGATGCGAGGGCGGGAAAGAAGTCCTTTGCGCAGAAGGTCCGTGAAACAATCGAGTACGGCTTTGTGAACATGGTGGGCGACGTGAGCAAGTGGCTCACGATAGGGCTCCTGCTCGGTGCACTGATTGCGGCCTTTGTGCCGGATGACTTCTTCTTGTTCCTGCATGAGTACCCGTTGCTTTGTATGCTGGTGGTGCTTGTGCTTGCGATGCCGATGTACACGTGCGCTACGGGTTCCATTCCGCTTGCACTTGCTCTTGTGGCGAAAGGCATTACGCCGGGTGCGGCACTCGTGCTGTTGATGGCCGGGCCTGCGACGAGTATCGCGAGCATGCTTGTGGTGGGGAAGGCCTTTGGCAAGCGTACCTTGATTGCCTACCTGACGTCCATTGCGCTGGGTGCGTTATTCTTTGGTTACATCGTGGACACGTTCTTTATGGACACGTTCCTTGCGGCGATGCTCCCGCATGGCTCTGCGGAATGTCACGGGCATGGAGCGCTTGGCGTGTTTGACTACGTGTGTGCTGGGTTGCTCGCGGCTCTCATGATTTATGCGAAGTTCGCGCACAAGGGTTGCGGTGACCATTGCGGTTGCGGGCACGATCATGGTCATGACGGACACTGCGAAGGCGGGTGCCACTGCCATGAAGGTCACGATCATGCTCATGAGCAAGGGGAAGAATGCCGCGTGACGTACCGCGTGAACGGCATGAGCTGCAGCCACTGCAAAGCCTGCGTAGAAAAGGCGGTGCGTGCGTTAGACGACGTAGTGTTTGCCGAGGCCGATGTAGCGAGCAAGGAACTTCGCGTGCATTGGCACGACGAAGATGATGTTGATGAGATTGCACTCAAGACCGCTGTCGAGGACGCGGGTTTCGAGTTCGGCGGAAAGATTTAAGGATTAGCGAGCGCGGCTCGCGAAGATTTCGAAATCTTCGGGGGTCGTGAGCTTGTCGTTTGCGGCGTTGCCCTTCACGATGTAGACGCTCTCGCCGAAGTATTCGAGGATGCTCGCCTCGTCGGTGGGCGTAAAGTTCAGGGGCTCTGCGGCAATGCGTCCGTAGAGCTTTTTCAGTAGCGTGATGGAGGCTGCCTGCGGGGTCTGCGCCATCCATACGGTATTGCGGTCGATGGTCTTTTCCACCTTGCCGTCTGCTGCAATCTTGATGGTATCGACGGCGGGCTTGGCCACAAGGCAGCTGCCCTTGGTGACGAGTGTCTCGCATACGTCGCGGATGATTTCCTTGCTCACGAAGGGCCGTGCCACGTCGTGGACCAGCACGTATTCCGCATTGCTCGTGAGGGCGTTCACGCCATTTTCGACGGACTGCCAGCGTTCCGCGCCACCTACGACAATCTTCATTTTGCAGGCAATAAGGTCGCCGAGCTTGTCGAGGCGTTCGCGGTCATTGAATATTTCCTTTTCGAAATGGTCCTTCCAGTCGGCGGGTACGGCCATCACGACTTCGGCGATTTCTTCCATCTCGAGGAATGTTTCGAGGGAGTAGCGGTAGACGGGTTTGCCGCCCAGGAGCATCAGCTGCTTGGGAATGTTGCCGCCCATGCGCTTGCCTAAGCCCCCTGCGGGGAGCACTGCCGCGAATCTGCCGTTTAAGTTCTGCATGGTGATAAAGATATAAAAGAATTCATTCGAGAATTCTTAATTCTTGTTTGATAAGTGCGTTTCCAAGATGTATGGATTCCGGACACGATGTGTCCAGAATGACATAAGGCGTTACGCTTCGCCGATGCGTAGCATTTTCAGGAGCGGGATTCCGGCCTCGCGGCTGTCGGCGAGGTTTATCTCGAAGTCGATGCTCCAGTCGTTGAATTCTTCCTCGTCCTGCAGCATCTGCTGTATGTGCATCACGTCGCCCTCGTAGGTGACGATGGTGTGGGCGAGTGCGCGGCCTTCCACGTCGAGGCGGAACTTGTGGTGTTCTGCCGTGTAGGCGGCCATGATTTCCACGAGCATGTTTTCGGTCCACGGTTTACCTTCGCCGTCCACGAGCAGCTGGCCTTCTTCCAGGTCGTCTGCAAGGCTGTCGAGGACTGCGGCAAAGTCCTGCTTGGCGAGGTTGCCCATAATCTGGAATATGCGCTGGCGTACCATGCCGAGGAACCGCTTCTTGTCGTAGGTGATGTCGGCGGCAGCCTTGTCGGCCCCGAACGCCTTCTCCGCCTCGTCTTCGGTGAGGCCTGCTTCCAGGCGCTTCTGGTAATCCTCGGGATGGGCCATCTTTTCCCATTCTTCCAGTAGGCTCGAGTCGGTGCGGCGGATCATGTCTCCGAGGTAGTCTTCCATCTCGCGGAGCTCATCATTCTTGTAGCCATCGGGCACTGTCTGGCTCAAGACTTTATATACGTAGTTCAGGTGCCGTAGCAGGATTGCTTCCATGCGCTGCAGGCCGTACTGCTTCACGTAACCGCTGAACGTGCTGAAGTTCTCGAACATCTCGCGCACGATGGATTTGGGTTCCACGTTCACGTCGACCCACGGGTGTACTTCCGCAAACTCGTTGTACGTGCCGTAGATAAATTCACGCAGCGGCTTGGGGTACTCGACCTTCTCAATTTCTTCCATGCGCTGGTTGTATTCCATGCCCTGCGCCTTGAGTTCGTCGAGCCTTGCGGTGCGCGCCTTGTTCTGCTGGATGCGCAGAATCGCTTCGGGGTTTTCCACGATGCTTTCGCACAGGGTAATCACGTCGAGCGCGTACTCCGGGGATTCCGCATTCAGTTTCGGGAGTGTGTCCACCAGGTACAGCGAGAGTGGTTGGTTCATCGCGAAGTCATCCTGCAGGTCCATGTTCACGCGCAGGTGGCTGTAACCGGGGGCGACAGCGGGGACGAATTCCACGATGTTCTTTTCTACCAGGCTTCGGAAAAGCTGGAAGGAGCGGTGCTGCAGCTGCTTCTTGCTGGCCGCGCTCTCGTGGCAGTCCTTCAGGAGCGTGCGCATGGCACGGCAGCCGTCGGTCTCGCGGCTCAATATGTTCAGGAGCATCCCGTGGTCCACATGGAAACTCGAGGTAAGCGGTTCGGGCTGCGCGTCAATCAGGCGCCTGTACGTGCTCTCGTCGAAGGGAACGTAGCCGTGTTCGGGCGGCTTTCTCTTCTGGAATTTCTTTCCGGTCTGGCGGCTCTTGGCCTCGAGTTTCAGGTTCTCGATGACGTGCTCGGGAGCCTGCGCCACAACGTAGCCAATGTTGTCGAATCCCTTGCGCCCTGCGCGGCCCGCAATCTGGTGGAAGTCGCGTGCGGTAAGGATTGCGGTCTTGTCGCCGCTGTACTTGCAGAGCTGCGTGAAGAGCACCGTGCGGATAGGCACGTTCACGCCCACGCCGAGCGTGTCGGTGCCGCAGATGACTTTCAATAAGCCTTTCTGTGCGAGTTTTTCGCAGAGGATGCGGTACTTGGGCAATAGTCCTGCGTGGTGAAGGCCGATTCCCTGCTTGAGCCAGCGCTTGACATCGGGACCGTACGGGCTAGAGAATCGTACTTCCTTGATGGCCTCGTTTATCGCCTGCTTTTCTTCGCGGGTGCACAGGTCGAGGCTCATAAAGTTCTGCGCATTGCTTGCGGCGGCGGCCTGCGTAAAATGCACTACATAGACGGGCGCCTTGCCCTCGTTCACGAGTTTTTGCACTTCGGTCGAAAGTTCCGTGGTGCTGTAGGTAAAATCGAGCGGCACAGGCCTCTGCGTGGAACGCACCGTGATGGACTCACGCCCGGTGTGCTTCGTCATCTCGCGTTCAAAGAATTCCGTTGCGCCGACGGTCGCGCTCATCAGCAGGAATCGAGACTGCGGGAGCGTGAGGAGCGGAATCTGCCAGGCGACGCCGCGTTCACGGTCGGAATAGTAGTGGAACTCGTCCATCACGATGTCGGTAATCGCGAGTTTTTCGCCTTCGCAGAGCGCCATGTTGCTTAAAATTTCTGCGGTGCAGCACAGGATTGGCGCATCGCGGTTCACGGTCGCATCGCCGGTAGAGAGCCCCACGTTCTCGGGCCCGAATTCCTTGCAGAGCGCCATCCACTTCTCGTTCACGAGCGCCTTGATGGGGCAGGTGTATACGCTCTTGCGGCCATGCGCGATGCTGTCGAAATGGAGCGCGAGTGCGACCATCGACTTGCCCGAGCCCGTGGGTGTATTCAGGATAACGTTCTTGCCGTCCAGAAGTTCGAGGATGGCTTCTTCCTGTGCGGGGTAGAGCGTGGTTCCGCGTGACTGCGCCCATTCCATAAAGGACATCAGCAGTTCTTCGGCGCCCTCTCCGTCTTTGAACGGGGTGCTTGGCAGGTATTCCTTGAGGCTTTTGCGGACGTTTTCGCTCATGAGGGCAAAGATAGTTTTTGCATGGCAGGTGATTTTGTTAAATTTCGTCAGTAAGCATATAAAAACAGGATGGCCCTATGAAAGGAATCGTTCTCGCCGGAGGCTCCGGCACAAGGCTCTACCCGCTGACCATGGTCACGAGCAAGCAGCTCTTGCCGGTCTACGACAAGCCCATGATCTACTATCCGCTTTCGACCCTGATGCTCGCGGGCATCCGCGAAATCCTCATCATCTCGACACCGACGGACTTGCCGAACTTTGAACGTCTACTGGGCGACGGTTCTGCGATGGGCCTCAAGCTCAGTTATAAGGTGCAGCCGAGCCCTGATGGCCTGGCACAGGCGTTTATCCTGGGCGAGGAATTCATCGGTAACGACTGCTGCGCGATGGTGCTGGGCGACAACATCTTCTACGGCAATGGCTTCAGCCCGCTCCTGAAGGCAGCGGTGAAGAATGCCGAACAGAACGGCCGTGCGAGCGTGTTCGGCTACTACGTGGAAGACCCGGAACGCTTTGGCGTGGTGGAATTTGACGACAATGGCAAGGTCATCTCGGTGGAAGAAAAACCGAAGGAACCCAAGAGCAACTACGCGATTACGGGCCTCTACTTCTACGACAACCGCGTGAGCGGATTTGCGAAGACGCAGAAGCCGAGTGCACGTGGCGAGCTCGAGATTACCGACTTGAACAAGACGTACCTTGACAAGGGTGAACTCGACGTGAAACTTCTGGGCCGTGGATTTGCATGGCTCGATACCGGAACGATGGACAGCCTGATAGAAGCGGGCGAGTTCGTGAAGATGGTCGAGAACCGCCAGGGCATCCAGATTAGTGCAGTGGAAGAAATCGCCTACGTGAACGGCTGGATCAGCAAGGAAAAGTTGCTTGAATCCGCAGCCAAGTATGGGAAGTCCCCCTATGGTCAGCATCTGCGCAAGGTCGCGGAAGGCAAGATCAGGTACTAGGAGTAAATATGAAAAAGAAATTAGGCTTGATTCTTGTTGCGGCTGTAGTGTGTGCGTTGACCGCCTGCAACCAGGAAAACGCGCAACCCAAGACGGGCGAGAAGGCCGCGCAGCCCGAGGCAGCGGCCCCGCAGGCATCGAAGTCGCTTGTCGTTTATTACTCGCAGAACGGTGCGACAAAGAAGCTCGCGGAAATTTTCCAGAAGGCAAAGAACGCCGACATGTTCGAGATTGCGACGGTGACTCCGTACCCCTCGACATACGACAGCACGATTGCCGCAGTGGGCGCCCAGCGTGAAAGCAAGCAGTGGCCCGCACTTGTGAACCCGAAGGCCGACCTCGCGACATACGACACGGTGTATCTCGGGTACCCGATTATGTTCGGGAGTTTTGCTCCGCCGGTCTATACCTTCCTTGACTCGAACGACCTTTCGGGCAAGGTGGTGGTGCCGTTCTGTACCTACGGGAGCGGCGGCCGCAAGGCATCTGCAGCGGAACTCAAGACGCTTGAGCCGAACGCGAACGTGACGCTTGCCTACGGGATTTCGAACAAGCGAATTACCGCGGAAAATGGTGCGGAAGTTGCAACGAAGGAAGTCGAAGGCTTCTTTGCCGACCTTGCGACCGGCAAGACTGACGAGATGCTTATGGGTGGCTTTACGGACCAGCGCCCGCTTACTGCGGAAGATTCCGCGGTGTTCGCGACCGCGACGAAGGATTACGCCTACCTGAAGCTCGCTCCGCTGAGTGTCGCTACGCAGGTGGTGGCCGGTACCAACTACCTCTTTGTGTGCACGACGAGCGGCTTCAATCGCCCGCCCACCGAAACGATGGTCAAGATTTTCAGGCCGCTCCCAGGCAGAGGAGAACCTGAACTGATCGTTATGGAAAAGTAAGAGTTGTTATGGAAAAAAGAAATGCGAGCCGAATGGCTCGCTTTTTTTGTTACTCGGAATCCTTGATGCAACGGACAGAATAAGCGTTTTTCTTGTTGTCTAAACCTAAATAAGCGGAAGATCCATTAGTCAGATATATGCTGGCAGCTTTGTCGTTTTGCTCTACAGTGGAACTCCAAAACTTTGTACCAAGAAATTCAAAGTTGTATTTTCCTTTAGGATCTTTACCACCTGCAGGTAGTGCTGAAAAACCATAGGTATCTAAACCATCACCATTATTCTTCCAACCAATTTTTGTTTTAAGTTTTTTTGCTGCGGTAGCTTTTCCACCAACGGAACTAAAAAGCGTTGTGTATTCGTTCTTGCTAGGCAAATGCCATCCATCAGGACATATTTTTGAGGCTGCGCTCCAAGTGTAAAGCCTCCCATATTTTTCGCAATTGGCGCTTTTATTTCCATAACATCCACTATTTCTTATTTTATGATTTAGATTTTCTGCCATCCAAACTTGGTTTCCGATTTTCACGATTCTGTATTTTTTCCCATCGCGAGAATCTTCCAAAACATTTGCAATCGTGTTATCGTTATTCTCATCAGATTTAATCATCTTGCCATCAACAGATGATGTTTGAAGAACTTTTCCAAAGAAATTATCCGCTTCATGCTCAATATCCTCCAATAAACCAACGGCATCGTCTTTCCGAGTGGTAAAACTAGCCACCAAGTTATTCGCTGCCGTTTCATAGAGTTCTACGGTGAGCGTAAGTTGTTCCCCAAATTTACCCACTCGTGCTTGAGCCACATAATCAGCGGCAATATTCTTTCCTGTTTCAACAAGACAACTACCTTCGCATTCCTCAATAGACTTTCCTGGAGGGAGCATCGCGTTGATGTTTTCACGCGTCATAATGACATAGCCCATATACGCTGGCAAAACAGCCTTAGCCCTATCTCTAAGTTTGTCCGTAAGGAACATTTTTTCCGAACGACCTATGACATCCTTTTCCGACACAGTTTCCAAAACGGCGACATGCGTTGCGGCAACGGATATTTCTACAAAGAGAAATATTGTCAAAAAAAGAATTCTTTTATTTAGTGCCATGACGGCCTCCGCTGGTTAAAACCTTAAGAGTCCATCTCATTCTGCAAAGAGCTTCGCCAAATTGTGTGAATAAAAAAAAGGCGCGAGTCGATGCATTTACCACATTGAGGCTCTGCAAAGCCTATTACCGAGAACAAGAGCTAAACTCTTTTTTCCCTTAAAAAATAACTTAAAAAAGTACATTTCGGTACAGAAAAATGCTGATAAATCTGTTTTCTGCCCCTAGAAAATGACGGAAATCACTTGTTTTCAAGGATTGTACGGTACTCCAAACGAGAATGAAAGTAGGAAATCTGGTAGGCTCGCTCTCAAACCCCTTGCGCTTCAACTGTGAAAATTGTATATTGTTTTTGTATTTCTAATCCCCATGCGTGGGGCAAGTTTAACTCTCTGCTTGATGTCGTAGCTTTTGCTGCAGGAACCCTATGGGGAGGCCGGCCCCTGATGTTCAACGTAGAGCATATAAGGCATAATGTTGGGAGTATCGTATGGCAACATCGAGTATAACACATAATTTTGTGATAAGTTCAGAAGGAACACAGCGCTTTATCGATGCGATGGACCGTGCAGAAGAACTCGCCTCCAAACCGATGCGCCCGTTAAAAGGACGTATTCTGAGTACCGAGGCGGATTTCCTTGCGTTGGCCGAAAAACTTCGTTCCAATGAAAGGTGAATGCACTGTATTCAGCATTTCTAAGTTTACTACAACATCTGGTCTGGGTATAGCTGATGCGCAAAAGCTCATTGAAACCTTCCGATGTCCAATTAATCCAAACGTTGAAAAATTTCTGCTTCAAAATGCCGTAGACTTTTCGAAAAAGAAACAGTCGATTACGCATCTTGTTTGCAACGATCAAGCGGAGCTACTAGGCTATTTTTCATTGGCTGTAAAGCCGATGGTTTTCCCTGCTAAGCGTATGTCAAACACGAGCAAGCGGAAAATCGAAAGGATCGGTAGGTACGATTTAAAAACAGATTCGTATACTATAAGTGCGTATTTACTTGCTCAATTAGGGAAAAACTATGGTATAGAGCCGAGTAAGCGGATTGATGGCGATGATTTGCTAGGATGGGTGTTTGCTATTGTTCGTGATGTACAAGCAAAGGTTGGTGGAGTCGTCATGTTTTTGGAATGCGAGAATAACGAACAACTCAAAAAATTTTACGAAACAAACGGCTTCTCGTATTTTGACACGAGAAAAACGAACAATACAGAGGGAAATGAACTTCTGCAATATTACAGGTTCATTTGATTTTTAAAAGTTCCTTCGTCTGTAGGCTCTATTGCCTGGCGGCGAGTTCTTCGGGCGAGCGGCAGAGAATATCCCAGTCGCCGCGCTTTATTATTTTGTATGCATAGCCCTGTTCGGTGAGGAACAGTTGGCGGTTCATGGCGAATTCCTGTTCCTTGGAATCTTGCGTCACTATACTGTAGAAGTGCGCGGCACCGCCGTCGCTCTTGGGCCTAAGCACGCGGCCCAGTCGCTGGGCTTCTTCCTGGCGGCTTCCGAATGTACCCGAAACCTGGATAAGCACGTTGGCATCGGGTAGGTCGATTGCGAAGTTGCCGACCTTTGAGACCATCAGGTTCTTCTGGCTTCCGTCGCGGAAGGCGGCGTACAGGCGTTCGCGCTCCTTGTTCGGGGTCTTGCCCGTGATGAGCGGGATCTGCAGGTCTTCGGAGAGGGCTTCCAATTGGTCGATGTACTGTCCGATAATCAGCACGCGGTCGTCGGGCTTGTCGAAATGCTTGAGCAGGCGTTCCACGATGTCCGTTTTCTCGGGGTTCGTGCTTGCGAGCGTAATCTTCTCGCGGATAGGCGCGAGGGCGTACTTCATCTTGAGTTCCGCTTCCATCGGGATGCGAATCTCGTTACAGTCCGCAGTCGCAATCCAGCCCTGCGCTTCGAGGATGCGCCACGGGATATCGTACTTCTTGGGACCGATAAGGCTGAAGACTTCCGTTTCCTTGTGGTCTTCGCGCACGAGTGTCGCCGTAAGGCCAAGGCGTCGGGTCGCCTGCATTTCGGTACTTAGGCGGAACACGGGTGCAGGCAACAGGTGCACCTCGTCGTAAATCATGAGGCCCCACTTTTCCTGGCTGAACAGCGGGAAGTTCGCAAGTTCCTTCTTCACTTCCTCGTCGCTCAGTTCCAGCTCTTCGGTCTCGTTCGCGTTTTCGTCCTTCTTGACGCGCTTGCGCTGGGTCAAAATCTGGTAGGTCGCGACGGTCACCGGGCCGATTTCCTTGACTTCGCCGGAGTATTCCTTCACCTGGTCGATGGTGAGGTCGGTCTTGTCGCAGATTTCGCGGATCCACTGGCGGCTTGCCGAAATGTTCGGGGTCAGGATGAGCGTCTTGGTCTGGATGAGCGCCATCGTGGCAAGGCCGATTACAGTCTTGCCCGAACCGCAGGGGAGCACGATCACGCCCGAACCGCCCTTCTCGGAACCGCTTGCATAGAAGATCTGAGCGGCTTCCTTCTGGTAGTCGCGCAGTTCGAACGCCTTGCCGGAAAGGGTCGTCTTCCTCAGGTTAATGGGGAGAGGGTCGCCCACGGTATAGCCCGCGAGGTCCTCGACCGGGAACCCGGCGTTCGTGAGGGCCATCTTGATGTGGCCACGGCGTTCACCGTCCATTATTGCGTGCGTATCGTCGATAAATTCCTTCACGTACTCGGCGACTTCGGGCAACTTGCAGATTTCGACGAACATGATCTTGTCGTCGGATTCCATGATGAGGTTGCCACAGTCGTCCTTCTTGAGGCGCAGCAGGCCGTAGCGGGCCATGTAGTCCTCGATCTCGGTGATGACGCTCTGCGGGATGGGGTAGCGGCTCTGGGATTCCAGGCGCTCCAGCACGTCGGGTGCGCGGAGCCCGGTCGCCGCGGCGTTCCACAGGCTCAGGTGCGAAATCTTGTAGGTGTGCAGGTGCTCGGGGCTCTTGACCAGCTCAGTGAAGGGTGCAATCGCGTCGCGTGCCGCTTCGTAGGAGGGGGAATCGACCTCGACCATGATTTCGAGGTTGCTCTGAACAATAATGGCGCCATTCGGATTCATAGGGCGCCAAATATAGTAAAAAAAGCGATTTTTGGTTAGGGGGCGCGTTGCGCGGGGGCCAGTCACGGACAAAAGAAAAACCCCGGTTCCTCAAGGGAATCGGGGCTTTCGAGCCACCCAGCAGATTTGAACTGCCGACCTGCTGATTACGAATCAGCTGCTCTACCAGCTGAGCTAGAGTGGCATAGCGGGGTCAAAAATAGCAAAAGGGCGTTTTTTTGTCAAGATAGGGTGCCCCTAGTTGGCAAAGTCCCCTAGTTTTTCTATGTTTGGCTTACGAAATTTTAAAATGGAAGTCTAAAATGGCTAACGAATCTAACCAGAATAATTCTGAAATCAAGGAATTTTTTGTCCAGCACGGTACCAAGGTGCTCGTTGGGCTTGTCATTTTGCTCGTGGTTGTCGCGGGTATCGTCCAGTTCAGGGACAGCCGCAAGGCTGCCGCCATCGAACAGACCGAACTCCTGGGCAAGGGCTACACGCTCCTCTACACGAACCAGAAGGATGCCGCCCTCGCCGAATTTGAGGCCCGTATCCAGGCCGGTGACGTGAAGGGCCTCTCCCTTGCGAAGGCCGCCCTGTTTGCAGGCAACATCAAGTACGAAAAGTCTGATTTTGACGGTGCTATCGCGCTGTACCAGAAGTCCATTGACAATGCTGGCGATGTCGCTCTCGTGCGTTCGGCCGCCATCCACGGTCTGGCCGCCGCCAAGATGGAGAAGGGTGACCTCTCCGCTGCTGCCAAGTTGCTCGAGGACTTCGTGAAGGAATTCGGCAAGCGTACCGGTGACAAGGAAGACCGCTTCCAGAAGGAAGAGCCGATCGACGAGACCCCGCTTGTTCCGGATGCCATGTGGAAGCTGGTGCTCCTGCACAACGAACTCGGCTCCAAGAACAAGGCGAAGAGCGTTGCCGAACGTATCATCGAGGTCTACGGCGACAATACGCTGTACGCCGACAGGGCCAAGAAGTTCCTCGCTGCGTTCTAGGCTTTAGGTCGCGGGTTAGGCAAGCGCGAACTTCCAGCCTGCGATGAATATGGCGAAATAGATTGCGACCCAGATGAGGTCGGTAAGTGTGGTAGGCGTTCCCCAGCGGAGCGCCTTCTTCTTTGGGATGAATCCGCAGAATATGCCTGCGATAAACCCGTAGGCGTGGCCCAGGATATCGGCGTTCTCGCCTGTCCCGAGGAAAACGGCGAGCGAGGCGGCGCCGCACAGCGGTGCGAAACGACGGAGCTGGCCGTGAGTCTCCCTAGGCATGAGCCTGAATTCGATTACGGCAAGGGCTCCGATGGCGGCAAACACGAACGTCGAGAACCCGAGGGCGCGGAAGTCCGTCTGCACGGTGAGGACGGTGCAGAAGTTTGCGAGTGCGCTTGCGATGGCGAGGAAGGGTGCCATGCGGGCGAGCGGCGTCCGGTACGACATGAGGGTGAGGACGATGTAGCCGGTGAGGAGGTTAGAGGCAAGGTGCCGCGCGTCGGCATGGAGCGTGAGGGCGGTGATGGTGCGCCACCACTGCCCGTGCATCACCTTGTCGGCATCGGAAAGCCCGAGGCTGTGCATGCGGGAGACCTTGCCCGAAAAGTCGAGGAGCGTGCAGACTACCGGCACCAGTAGCACCCACACGGGCTGCGCACTCACGGAGAGCGGGAGTGGTGGGTTTGCCTCGCGCGGAGGGTTCTCCTTGCGGTAGAGTTCCAGCTGGAGTTTTGCCCGCGGCTCGTGCTCGGGCTTGACGAAAATCTCGAAAGGCCCCTCGGGCGAGCGTTCCAGCCGGTGGACAATGCCCTGCGATAGCAGCACCAGACTGTAGTCGCGAATTTGTCTGTAAGTGCCCTCGGCGACGCGGGAGGATTCCTCGGGGAGTTCCTCTGCAGGAATGTCGCCTGCGGGTTCAGCTTGTGGCCTGCGCAGGTTTTCTTCGCTTGTCTCGGGCTTTTCTTGCGGGCTCGTTGCGTTTGTTTCGCGCGGGTCTGGTGAATGCGGGTCCTGCGGAACTCGCATATAGCGCGGGCGTAGTGGCGACATCAGGCGGGGCATGGCGGGTACCTATTTACCTGTGTTCTGCACTTCGGGTATCGCAGCCGAAGTGAGCGCGAACTTGCCTGTCGCGGATTCGCATTCGGCGCGCAGGTAGGCGAAGTTGTCGAAATGGATTTCGATGTCGCTACTTGCGGGTGCGGCGACGAGGCTTTCCATGCAGAGTTCCTCTTGCTTCGCGAGTTTTCCGCCTGCGGTGTAGCGTCGACCGAATATGCGGATGTAGCGGAACGCTCCGCCAAAATCATTCGTATTGCGGGCGTGGAATATGATTCCCTTGCTCCCGTGGATGTCGGCACGTTCCCACCAGAGGGCGGGACCGTCTGTCACGTAGCAGTTGTCTCCCGCGAAGGCCTCGTTGATGGCGTCGCGCGTGCATTGTGCTGCGGGAACAACCGTTCGCACCTTCCCGAAAATGTGGTGGCGGGAATGGCGGAGCGTGCAGAGCGGTGTCGCGACGGAGGTGGTGTCGTTCAGGTCGCCGTGTGCGTCGTTGCCGCCAATCGGCAGCAGGTATTTCCCCTTGCCGAGTTCCTCGATCCAGAATTCGCGCCCGAGCTTGAAACCTTCGTCGCGGGTGCCGTTCCAGAACTGCAGGCCACGAATCTTGTGGGTTGCGTCCAGGTTCAAGTCCTTGTGGTTCCAGTACCCGCGCCGGAATATGAACTTCTCGAGCATTCCTATGGGCTGGAAGGGGTGCGCTGCAAAGCAGTGCGCGCCTGTCGCCTGCAGCAGTTGCGGAATCTTCATCGTGGGCTTGTTGTCGAGCCAGTAGCGCCCGCAGTCACCAAGCCCGGGCAGGTAGCCTTCCGGTGCAAGGACTGTCATGTGGACGTTCTCGCCCTTGCTGTTGCCGGCGGAGACTTCCTCGCCTGCGAGCAGGAGGGGCATGCCTTCGCCGGAAGGGAGCGATGCAATCTCGTCGCGGAGCGCCTGGAAGCGCGGCGCGGGTGAGGGCGCTTCCTTCGTGTAGTCTTCTTCGGTGAACGCGAAATCGTAGGCGTGATCGGTACAACTTACGAAATCGAGCCCGATGGCCTTTGCCGCCTGCTGCAGTACCGCGGGAGAGGCCCCGTGTTCCACGTGGTCGCAGGAGTAGTGCGTGTGGCAGTGTGTTTCGCCGGCGATGTAACCGGGGGCCTTCGGCGGGTCCTGCGCGAGCACTTGGATTTTTAGTGGGGCAGGCTTTAGCCCGGGCAGATTCCAGCGGATGAATATTCTTACTTTATCTGTAACATCGTTTGTTGAAATGTCAATGCGGCGAGCCGTCACCTTGCAACGGATTTCGTATTTGCCTGCAGGGAGCGTTCCCAGTTTTACGGGATAGAAACCGAACTGCTCCGTCGCGCGGATATTTAAATCAATAGTCCTGGCTGGCACGAAATCTGCACCAGCCCGACTAACATCCCCTGCCGGACCAACATCACTTGCTAAACTAGCTCCACCCGCCAAACTTTTAGAAGAAATCTCAACATCCATCTTCTCGATGAGTGTCGGGAACCGGTGCGCATCACGCACGACAATCCATAGGGTAGGTTCCGCTCCGGGTATGAACTGGAAGGGGGCGTCCACGATGATTTCGGGCCACGGCCTGTACAGTAGCGACCAAGGCAGCCGGAACTTGAAGTGCGTTTCCGCGTACTGCGGCTTTTCCCCCGGGAGCAGGCTCATTATTCCGCCTTCGGCTGAGCCTCTTTTGCGGCCGGCGCGGTTTTATTACCCGCGGCTTCAGCTGCCGGCGCGGTTTCATTACCCGCGACATCACCAGCGTCACTGCTCGGCGCATTGTCCTTTGCGGCCGGCGCATCACCAGTCGGAGCAACATTTTCATCCGGTGTAACATTCTCAACCGGTTTTTCTACCGGCTTCGGAGCTGCAGTCGTGTCGGCGGCCGGTGCAGTGCCTTCCGCCTTCTTTGCGTCCTTGGACTTCACTACGTCTTCAAGTTTTGTTACGGGCATCTTGATAAGCCCGAAACTCATACGGATTTGCAATTGCAGGCCGCCGATATCCCACTTGGCCTTCTCGGTCGGGCCGTCCGGAACGATGTCCGCAAACGTTTCCTTTGATTCCACCTTGATGGTGCTGAACCCGATGTCGCCGAACACGTTGAGCCCGTTCCAACTGGCAATCAGGTACCCGAGGCTCACGCCAAAGCCTGCGCCCCAGGGCTTGTTATCGGCTTCGAGCTTGCCCCAGGTGGTGTAGATTTCTGTGCCGGGGAGTGTCCAGTACCAGCGTACGGCGACGCTGAACAGTCCGCCGTTCGAAAGCGTGATGAGGTTGCCGGGTATGGCGAGCCTGTATTCCAGGAATGCGGGGACTCCCTGGATGGTGTAACTGTAGTTGTGCGCCTTGTTCTTGCGGTCCGAGAGCACCACCGATTCGTTGTCGTAGATGAATCCGATGCCCGCACTCAAAAAATGCCCTTCCGTCACCTGGTACTGTAGGCCTGCCGTGACCGGAAAGCAGAAGTTCACCTTCTGGAAGTTCTGCTTTGCCACGTACAGCGATTCCTCGGCATCGACCGCCTGCGACTTGAACTCGGTGTAGATGGTATCGATGGCGTTCTGGAAGTACTTGCGCTGGTCAAAGCTCAGGAACGAGATGGAAGGCTGCGCGAAAATGGATAGTCTCGAGAGGTCGCGTGTGGGCTTGGATTCCTCGTCATCGGCGATTGCGCCCGTCGCAAGGAGCAGCGTAGCGAATAGCACGAGGATAGACTTGTAACCCGCTTGACGCATAAGAGACCTAGTTCAGCATTTCGCGTTCTTCTTTCAGGATGCGCTTCTTTTCGGAATCCTTCTTCATGCGCTTCTCGAACTTCTCTTCGGCCTTCGCGATTTTCTTCTCGGTCTTCTCGAGCAGCTTGTGGCCGTCCTTGTCGTCGTCCTTGAGTTCAAGTTTTGCAATGTTCAGGTATTCGCGTGCTGCCTCGAACTGGTCGAGGTCGGTGTACGCCTGCGAGATAAGGAACAGGGATTCCTTGCGGCGCTTGGAATTCTGGTAGGTTTCGAGGAACTCCTTGAAGTAGATGACCGCCGCCTGCGGCTTGTCCATGCGCAGGTAGAGCCTTGCCGTCTGGAATTCCTTCTCGGCGATGCGTTCCACGAGCAGCCCGTAATAGTAGTTGATGGAGTCGCGGAGCGGGGTGTCGGGGTGGTTCGAAAGGTAGCGCTCGAAATCCTTCATGGCGACGGTGGTGTTCGCCTCGTCGCGGCTCACGCGGAATTCCATGTTGAACGAGCAGATTGCCTTCTTGAACTCGGCGGATTCTGCAAACGGGGAGCCGGGGAAGTTCGCGATAAAACTGCCGTATTCGCCGCGCGCCTCGATCCAGTTTTCCAGGTTGAAGTGGCTTTCGGCGAGCAGGAACGATGTCTGTTCCAGGTAGCCCGTACCGGCACAGTAGCTCATGATCTCTTCGGCCTTGTCGATGACGCGCCCGTATTTTTCTTTCTTGAAGAGCTCTTCTGCCTTGTCGTACTTGTTCTTGCAGAACTGCGTGTGCGTTACTCGGTTCGACGAGTCGGATGAGCAACCGCTAAAAAGGGCTACGCTAAGAAAAATGCTTGAGAACAGTGCTGTCTTTAGGGTCAGTTTCATTTTTTTTTCTTCGGTTAATTCTAACTTTTCACCGTTAAAGTAGAAAAAATCGTTCGTAAGGAAAAATGATTCTAGTCCGTTATGTGTTGAAAGAGCTTATTGGTCCGTTCCTGGCGGCGCTTTTTGGCATAACGTTTTTGTTCGTTGTCGATTTTCTTGTAAAAATTCTTGATAACGTGCTGTCGAAGGGCCTGCCCGCATCGACGGTGCTCGAGATATTTGCGCTGAACCTCGCATGGATGCTTTCGCTCTCGATACCGATGGCGGTGCTGGTTGCCTGCCTCATGGCTTTCGGGCGTCTTTCGGGTGACCACGAGATTACCGCGGTCAAGGCGGCGGGTGTTTCTCCCTTGTCGCTCATGCGCCCCGTGATGCTGGTGGCGTCGCTCCTCGTGGTGCTCATGGTGCTATTCAACAACTGGGTGCTGCCCGAGGCGAACCACCGTTCCGTGGAACTCATGAATGCCGTCTCGCGCAAAAAGCCGCACGTGTTTATCGACGCGGGGCGCCTGATCACGCAGTTCCCGGACGTACACCTGTGGGTGAACCGCATTGACCCGGTATCGGGCGTGCTTTACGGCATCCAGGTCTACGAGATGGAAAAGAAGGGTGCGCCGAGGATTGTGTATGCCGATAGTGCTACGCTCGACTACGTGGATAACGGTGCGACCCTCATGTTCAGGCTCCGCAGTGGCGAGACGCATACGGTGGACCCGGACAAGCCCGAGAACTATTTCCGTATCCGGTTCTTCTCGCAGGACCTTGCCTTGCAGAACGTGGATGACCGCCTGGAACGCAGGAGCCGCAGTTACCGCAGCGACCGCGAGATGCCCGTCGAGATGATGATGGACGTGGTGAACGAGGCCCGCGCGAAGTACGATACCGTATCGCAGGTGGCCTTCGAAAAGCGCCTGCCGACCCTCGTCGCGACCCGCGACTACGTGAAGGGCGATAGCATCGTGCCCAAGGATGCGAAGGGCGCACAGTTCCCCGATTCTATCCAGAGGCGCAAGTCCCTGCAGCGACTCCGCATGCAGGAGATTTCCTCGCTGCGCAATACGGAGAGGCTGTGGGGTCGTATGGAGGCCGAACAGAAGCGTGCCGCGCAGTACATGGTGGAAATCCACAAGAAGTTCAGTACATCATTTGCCTGCCTTATTTTCGTGCTTATCGGCGCCCCCCTCGGTATCATGGCCCGCAAGGGCGGTATCGGTACGGGCATTATCTACAGTCTCGCGTTTTTCGTGATTTACTGGATTTGCCTTATCGGCGGCGAGAACCTGGCCGACCGCCTTATCATCTCGCCGGAACTTGCCATGTGGGCATCGAACATCATCATCGGCGTGTTTGGCATATTCATCACGGTGGCGATGGTGCGTGACCGCTTTACCGGCGATTCCAAGTTCTTCAGGTTTATGCGGGCTGCGGGCCGCAAGTTCCGTTCCATAGGGAAGGGCCGCGCATGAAGTTCTCAAGGTATCTAGTCTGGAATTTCCTCAAGATGTTCCTCATCGTGACCATCGGCGCCATCTTCATGTTCGCCGTGATTGACTTTGTGGGCAACATCAAGACTTGGCTTGCCCGCGACACGAAGGACGCTATCGACTACTACTTGTGCTACCTGCCGTACATGCTGTACCTCATCACGCCGGTATCCATGTTTATTGCGGTACTCGCCTCGGTGGGCAACATGTCCCGCCATCTGGAAATGAGCGCCATGCAGAGTTCGGGCCAGAGCCCGCTCAAGACGCTGTTCCCGATATTCTTTTTGGGTGTGCTTGCCTCGATAGGCTCGTACGAGATGAGCGAGCATTGGCTGCCCGATGCGAACCACAAGCGCCTTGAGATCATGGAGACGAACGCGCAAAAGAAGAAGAACCCGCGCATCAAGGAAAAGAACGATTTCACGTTTATCGACAGCGAGAAGGCGAGCTGGTTCTTCAAGTTCTATTCGGGCAAGGCGAAGATGGGCCGCGATGTTGTACTGCTCCTGCGCGAGCAGGGGAGGCTCGTGGAACGCTACGATGCGAAGACAGTGCGCTGGCTTGAACCCGATACCACGAAGCCCGATTCCCTGCGCGAGGAACCGTGCTGGGTGTTCGAGCGCGGCATGAAGCGCGTGTTCAACAAGGACGGCTCGGTGACGGTGCTGACGCTCCACAAGGAAAAGATGCTCGGGAAGGTATTCACCCGGCCCGAGGACCTCATCAACGAGCGCCAGGTTTCCGACGAGATGGACTCGAAGATGGTGATGGAACGTATCGAGGTGCTCAAGCGCTCCGGCGAGGATACGCGTGCCATGGAGACTTCGCTTCACTTCAAGCGTTCCGCACACTGGATGAACCTGATCGTGCTCCTTATCGGGGCGGCCCTCTGCCACCGATATAGCCGTTCTGGAGGGCTTTCCCAGAAGTTCGGTGTTGGCCTGTTGCTCGTTTTTAGTTATTATATTCTAGAAAGAATCGGATTGAAGATGGGTGAAAATGGGGCCCTGTCGCCTTTCCTGGCGGCTTGGATTAGCCATTTCCTGTATGCGGGTGTCGCCTGCTCCATGCTCTACCGTTCATTCCGGCTGTAAGTTTCAGAGGACGCAATGCAGATGTCGATAATCTTGTTCGTTGTTGCAGGCTTCCTCCTGGGTCTTTCGCTCCAGGGGGGGATGTTCCTGTTCCTTATCCCCTTTGCGGGTGTCGCCGCGGCTCTCGGTTATATGAACTTGCCGCGCGTCCCTGGCGGAAAGACCGCGACGCTCCCTGTGGTGGGCAGTGCGGTGCGCGCTACGGGGATAACCCCTGCCGTCACGCCCGAACTCAAGAATTCCTTCGGCGATTCCGATGCGGACTATAACGAACCCGGTTCGACCCTCCGTGTAAACCAGGTGTGGGCGCGCGCCGATGCCGACGTGAAGAAGGCCTTTGGCGATATGCTCGAGGGCCTCAAGCGCATTGTCCCGAATGTACATTCCCTCGTGGTGTTCTCGCCCCTCAATTCCATGAAGGAGTGGGGGATCCGCGCGTATGCCTGCTCGAATCCCGAGGCGAAGATTGCGACCGACGTGAAGATTACCGAGAACACGGGCCTCATCAGCCAACTTTTCCGCCCTGACGTGAACCGCCTCCTGGAAGGGGACCTGCCGGGCGGCAAGCCGCTGCTTTACTACATCGATAACCCGATGATCAAGTCCGTAGTTGCAGTCCCGATGCTTGACCGCGGCAAGAACCGCGTGGGTGCAGTTGTGATGGATTCGCTCTACCCGTCCGCATTTAACCAGCATACGGCACAGGCGCTTACCTACATCGCGAGCACGCTCTATACGCTGTACTTCAAGAGCTTTGTCTCGGCGAAGAACTACATCGAGCAGCAGCAGTTCAGCGTGCTGTACCACTACCAGCACCAGTTCTTCAAGAACATGTCGGTGAAGGAAATCTACCGCCAGATTTCCGAGTACGTGAAGGGCAACATTCCCTTCGACCGCATGATGATCCTTGCCCTCGACCGCCAGAACGACTACAACCTGCATCAGGAACGTACGGGCCGCGTGGTGAGCTGCTTCGGTATCGATGCCGATCAGTTCGAGAACAAGACGTTTACGCTTTCCGACAAGGGCCTTGCGATCCTCGCGCTGTACCACAACCGTCCGGTGGAACGCACGTTCAACCAGTCGGCGTTCAATGCGTACATCCCGCGTATCGACAGCCAGGAAAAGAAGAACATGGATATCCGCCAACTGTTCGTGATGCCGGTGCCTTCCGACGCGAACGCAGAACAGGCGGAACTCGCCATCTGCCTCGAAAGCCGCCGGAGCGACCGCTATTCCGAGCACGAGATGAACCTGCTCAAGGCGTTCGCGGGTGTCGCGGGCTTTGCGTATGCGCGTGCCTGCCAGGTGGAACGCGACAAGGATTTGGCGACGCGCGACGGCCTTACCGGGCTTATCAACCACCGTACGCTCCACGAGAACCTGCGTACCGAGAAGATTCGTGCCGACCGCCAGAAGTACAATATTGGCGTGCTCATGATGGATATCGACCACTTCAAGAACGTGAACGATACCTACGGCCACCCCATTGGCGACGTGGTCATCAAGGGAATCGCGGGTGCCATCAGTGGCGAAATCCGCAAGGAAATCGACGTGGTCGCCCGTTATGGTGGCGAGGAGTTTGTCGTTGGCCTTGTCGATACGACTCCCGAGGGGATGATCGAGACTGCCGAACGTATCCGTCATGCGGTAATGAAGCTCGAGTTCGACGTGCACCAGCAGGATCCTCTCCGTGTGACAGTGAGTATCGGTGCCTTCCTCGTGACGCCAGACTTCCACGACATGAAGAAGGCGGTGAACTACGCTGACCAGGCGCTCTACAAGGCGAAGGAAGGTGGCCGTAACCAGGTCATCCAGTACACCGACCGTACTGCCGAGCACGTTGCCGTTGAACAAGGAGTTTAATGGTGTTTACCATTCTTGACTGGATTGTCCTCGCGGCATACCTGCTGCTTTCCCTGTTTATCGGCCTCTGGGTTTCCCGCGGCAACAAGAACCTCAAGGAATACATGTTCGGTGGCGGCTCCATCCCGTGGGTCGCCGTGGGTATCAGCCTTATCGCCACATCCGTGAGCGCGACGACATTCCTCGGCGCGCCTGCCGACGTGTACGGCGACAACATGACGTTCCTCATGTTCCAGATTGGTGCGCTCCTGAGTATCGTTGTTGTGGGATTTGTGTTTATCCCGAAGTTCCGCAGTTCGGGCATTAACAGCGCGTATGAACTTTTCGAGGTGCGTTTCGGTTCCAAGACGGTGCGCAGGCTTGCCGCCGTTTTCTACAGCTTGCATTTGCTGCTGCGTACGGGCATATTGCTCTATGCGCCCTCGCTCGTGCTCGCACAGATTCTGCACGTAGACCTGAAGGTGGCTATCGTCGTGTCTGCCGCGGTTGCGATTTTCTACACGTGGTTTGGCGGTATCAAGGCGGTCATCTGGACCGACGTGATGCAGTTCTGCGTGTTCTTCGGTGGCGGCGTGCTGGTGCTCGTGCTTATCTCGAATGCCGTGGGCGGTTTCGGCGAGATGGCGGCCATGGCGAGCGAGGCCGGCAAGACCAAGTGGTGGGATGCCTCGATGGATGTTTCCAATGCGCGCACGCTTATCTCTGCGGGCTTCGCGTATGCCATTCTTGAGATTGCAATTCGCGGTTGTGACCAGCAGTTTGTACAACGTTATCTGAGCTGCAAGGACGTGAAGGCGGCGAACCGCTCGAGCGTGCTCTCGATGGTGCTCGGCTGCTTTGTTTCCATCCTCTTCTACTGGGTGGGTGCTGCACTCTACGTTTATTACCAGAAGGCGCATGTGGCAGCGCTCCCCGAGGGTATTGGCCAGAACGACGTGTTCCCCTACTTTATCGTGAACGGCCTCCCCGTAGGCGTGACCGGCCTGATTGTCGCCGCCATCTGTGCGGCTGCCATGAGTAGCCTCTCGGGAGCCATCAATTCCCTCAGCAATACCTCGGAACACGACTTCCTGGGCTGGGAAGAATCGAAGGGCATGGGTGGCCTCAAGCGTGCCAAGATATGGACGGCCGTGTGGGGCGTGCTCGGCGTGTTCTTCGCGCTGTTCGCCGCCACACAGCAGGGGAGCCTCCTCAAGAACGCGCTCTTCTTTACCGGCCTCTTTACCGGTCCTCTTCTCGGCATGTTCCTGCTCGCCTTCTTTGTGAAAGGCCTCAAGAGTTGGCAGGTAATCGCCTCCGTGGTTTGCGGCATGGGGAGCCTCGTGCTTATCCAGGGCATCCCCGCATTTGGCGTGCCCGCGGTACTCGACGGCATATTCAGCTGGCCCTGGATGCCGTTCATCAGCATGACGACCACCGTGCTTGTCGCTGTCGTGCTGAAGTTCGCTGTGCTCCCGTTCGCGAAGAAATAGAATCCATATTCTAGATTGGACTAAAAAATTCAGTAAAATTCTTTTTGCCCGAAAGTCGTTGCTTTCGGGATTCTTTTTTGTGTAGATTGAAAATGAATTACAAGATGGAGGTTCCTATGCAGAACAAAGTATCATACATCGTCATCATCGTCTTGGCATTTGTATGCCTAGTACTTTCGTTGAGCATCGGACGTGACTCCGGTGCTGCTGTGCAACCGAAAGCACTTGCCTTGGAACCGGCTTCGGAACGGGATGCCCTGCCCTCTGGTGGCGTGACGGTTTCGAGCGAGGAGACGAAGAATTTCCTCGCCGACGAGTACGTCACCAGTTTCAAGATAGTTCTGAGGGACAAGAGCAAGGATGTCGCCTACAAGCGCCTGAACGAGAGCCGCGAAAAGATTCTCGCCTTGCTGCAGAAACATTCCGTAGGCCCGCAGGAGTATGAACTTCTCAGTACCTCGCTGGATAAGGATTGGGATTATGCGAAGGGCAAGAGATACTTCTTGGGTTATGCGGCCTCGCAGATGGTAAAGGTGGTTTCGCATAGCAAGCAGGAATCCGATTCCCTAGAATTCGACTTGACCGGTTTTGCGTTTGTCGATAACGTATCCACGCAGTCGCGATTGAAGAATGCCGAAGCCTTGGAAGTTGACGTTATCAAGAGTGCCTGCAAGAAGGCTTCCCGCTTGGCCGAAGAGAATGCGCAGAGTGTTGGCGCGAAGGTCGAGAAGGTGATATCCGTGGATGGCTCTTCGGATGTGGAAAAGTTGAGTTCCTCGGATTCCGTGGAAGTTTCTGCGTCGGTCTCTGCGACGCTTTCCCTGGATGGTGTGGAAAATAGCGGGAAGTCGTATGTTCAGGTTTCCCAGATTGAAAACAAGAAGTTCCTTGCAGACAAGTTTGTCGTGACCGCGAATATTATGTTTGATGGCGCCGACAAGGAAGCGCTCTTTAAGGAGATGGGCGCACGCCGGGGCGATGTAGTGCAGATGGCAAGAGACCTGGGCATTGCCGAATCGGAGATAGAAGCGCAGTCCATGACGCTACGCAAAAAGCAGAAGTATGAGTTTTACGGCAATGAATCCCCAAAGAAAGCCTTCAGGGCAACCCAGAGGATTACGGTCAACTTTACGTCCAAGGATGCCGCCGGGGCGTTCCTGGATGGGATCGTGGGCCTTGAAAACGTTAACGTGCATAATGCCAAGCCTGTCCTGAAGAACGAGGATTCGCTCCGGGTGCAGGTGGTAAACATTGCCGGCAAGAAGGCGATGGCACGCGCCAAGGCGATTGCCGAGGGCTTCGGCGGTTCCCTGGGCAAGGTCGTCGCGGTAAGCAACAAGCCCGTAGACGATTTCGGGATGACCGTTCTTGGCGGTCGCGCCAACGATTTCTCCTTGCGCAAGGCCAGGGGAAAGTCCGCGCCGGCGTACGACATTCTGATGGCGGGCTCTCCTTCGGAATCCAAGATGAACATCGCCGATTCCGTGTCTGTTTCGGCATACCTGTCTGTCATGGCGGAAATAAAATAGCCCCCAAAACTACTGCTCAACTGCGGCATTTTGTCAACCCGTTTTGGCGAAAAATGCCCCTTTTTGGGGGTGTGAATATCTTCCCGGGAACCCCGAAACGGCTAAATGTTTGTGCCATAGGGAGTTGGATTTTCGGAAACCCGACTGGCGGTCGAGGTCCGGCGACAAGTATTTCACAAGTTGTTGATAAGTTTTTCGTATTATTACAAAAAAATTACTGCAAAATCAAAAAAAATCTCCCTTTTCCCAAAATCTTTTATTATCTTATTACCTACATCTTGTGGTGCTGGTCCGACCTCTTGCACAAGATGTAGTGTGTTGAACTTCTTTTTGGATTGGTAGATGATTTTTACAGTAAGGAAGCGTGACGGCCGCGAAATGCCGTTCAACATCGAGAAGATTTCTGACGCCATTATCAAGGCCTTCCGCGCCTCTGGCGAACTCAACGAACAGATTAAGGCATCCCAGGAACAGATTGACCTGCTTGGCCACGAAGACGTTTTGAGCAGTACTGCTCTAAAGGTAGCCGCCTACGCGGTGGGCCGCCTCGAGGCCGAAGGCAAGACCAAGCCGGACATCGAAGAGATCCAGGACGCCGTCGAAAAGGCGCTTACCGACAACAACTACGCCGATACCGCCAAGAGCTACATCCTTTACCGTGCCGAGCGTACCCGCATCCGCGAGGTGAATACCCGCCTCATGCACACGCTCCGCGACATCACTTTCAGTTCCGCGAAGGAATCCGACCTCAAGCGTGAAAATGCGAACATCGACGGCGACACTGCCATGGGTACAATGCTCAAGTACGGTTCGGAATCCGCCAAGCACTTCTACACGATGATGATGCTTAAGCCGGAACACAGCCGCGCCCACTTGGATGGCGATATCCACATCCATGACCTCGATTTCTATTCCCTCACCATGACCTGCTGCCAGATTGACCTCATTAAGTTGTTCAAGAACGGCTTCAATACGGGTCACGGTCACCTTCGCGAACCGAAGGACATCCGCAGCTATGCGGCTCTTGCGGCAATCGCCATTCAGAGTAACCAGAACGACCAGCACGGCGGCCAGTCGGTGCCGAACTTTGATTACGCCATGGCAAACGGCGTGCGCATCACGTACCGCAAGGCTTACCTCTCGAACATGGTCAAATCACTCATGCTCTTGACGGGCAAGGACGAAGAAGAAGTCCAGCCGGTCGTCAAAAAGCTCCATTCCGAAATGGCGGAAATGGGCATGGTCGCGACACTTGTT
>JAGAAW010000056.1 GCA_017615055.1 Fibrobacter sp. | reverse complement strand
GTCCCGATGTCGAAGTACGGCACAGGAGAATCGATAGCCTTACCGGCGATGAGGCCAGCGACGTGAGAAATGTCAGCCATGGTGAGGGCGCCCACTTCGTCGGCGATTTCCTTGAAGCGCTTCCAGTCGAGGTTGCGGCTGTAGGCAGAGAAGCCGGCGAGAATCATCTTCGGCTTTTCCTTGAGGGCGATTTCGCGGACCTTGTCCATATCGATGCGGCCAGTTTCCTTATCGACTTCGTACTGCACGAAGTTGTAGAGCATGCCGGAGAAGTTCACCGGATGGCCGTGAGAAAGGTGTCCACCGTGGTCGAGCTTGAGACCCAGGACCTTGTCACCCGGCTTGAGGACGGCGAAGTAAACAGCAGCGTTGGCCGGAGAACCGGAAAGCGGCTGGATGTTCACGTGGTCGCAACCAAAGAGTTTCTTGCAACGGTCGATGGCCAGGGCTTCCATCTTGTCGATCACTTCGTTACCACCGTAGTAGCGCTTGCCAACGTAGCCTTCGCTGTACTTGTTGGTCAGCACGGAACCCATGGCTTCCATGACGGCCTTGGAGGTGTAGTTTTCAGAAGCGATGAGCTCGATGCCATATTCCTGGCGTTCGGCTTCTTCCTGGATGATGTTGTAGATTTCCGGATCTGTCTGTTGCAGTGTAGATTTGAGCATTTAGCTACTCCTTGATTTGTACGCGGGCAAATATAGCAATTTTCGATGTTATTTCAAAACTATTTCGCTAAACCGAAGCGAAGCGGGCGCTCCCCCTTCACGCGAAGCACGTACACCCCGCGTTCGAGAGCGTCAAGGCCGACAACTTCGCCCTGCGACACGCGACCGCTCATGACTGTACGGCCACGCAGGTCCATAACGGCATAAGGCAGGTTCGTACCCGATGCCACCGTAAAGTTCATGTTTCCCTCGCCCATGTGCACCTGTGCAGGGCGAGCCATAGCGACGGCGACAACCTTCGACGTAGAGGGTTTCTGTGTGAGGTCGTAAAGGAAGGTAAAGACCTTCTCGCGCACCTTCACGTCATAGTCGTCCTCATCATAAAACTCATGCGGCATGTCGTCGACAAAGTAGGTTTCGTGCTCCACATTCTTAGCCTTGAGCACGGAATCCACCACAAAGCTACCATAAAGCGTGGGCGTGTTGATATTGATGGAATTGATCCCCGCAAGCCGGAGCATCATTGCATTTACCCCCAGCGTGCTAGCAAGGTTCCCGAGGGGCCTACCCGTCTTGAACAGCACCGTGCTGTCGGCAGTCCCGTGCACCAGGAGCACCGGCGAATCCGTTTCACCTATAATGGCCGGGTCATGAACGGCACCCCACAGGGCAACCGCCGCATTCGCCTGGGCGCTCACATCCTGAACGCCGTAATTATCAAGTTCCCCCAGGTCCGGAGCATCGTGTGCCACGGCAGGAACCTCGGAAGGCTTGTCCATGTAGATGTTCTCAAGTGCAAGAATCGCGCCCGCACTGTTGCCCAGCAGGTAAACGCGGTCCTTGTCTATACCCAGGTCAGATGCCTTGGAACGCACGTAGCGGACTGCAGCACGCACATCCTGGATTCCACGATAAACGGTACGCGAGAAGTTCAAGCTATCAATGGTGAGCACCTTGTTTTCGAGCGTCGCCGTAATGCCCAGGCGGTACTGCACTGCAATGGCGACAAACCCGCGCGCAGCAAGCGAATCGCAGTAGGTTACCGACTGCTGTTCCATGTCGTCCTTCGAACCGGCAGCAAATGCGCCACCATGCATCACGAGCACCACAGGGCGCTTGCTTTCGGAATCGTCCTTGGGAGTATAGACATCCATGTGCAGGTCAATGGGCGACATTTCCGTCTCGCTATCGTACAGAGAAACGGAACGGCCCGCACCCACCAGTTGCGTCATCGCTGTAGAAAGCGAACTGAGCGTATTCAGGTGTAGCACATCCTTCGCATACACGACGTCGTTTTCGACCTTCACGTCGAACATGCGGTCCTTGTAGCGTTCCGCACCATACGAAAGTACGACGGTAAAAGCAAGAGCCGTAAAGGCAAAAAGACCCTTTTTCATGGTAATTCCTTCCTAAAGCGTTCTAGACGCAATAATAGAAAATTACCGAGTTCCACTATCCTTCTTTATAAACCAGGCATTGTCCGCATCGGCAATATCGGCATGGTATTCGTATTCCGGCTTGTAACCAAGGGCATCGCCATCAATGGATTCACCACCCGCCGTGAACAGGTTACCTTTCATCGCGACAAAACCGACCGTCGAATCCACCGGAGAGCCGTCCTCGTTATACCAGCGGTAGAGCGTTACGGGCATCTCGTTATTGAAGATGTTGTTCTCGACCAGGCAGCGGGCAGAATCCGAGCAAACCACGCCCGACTTCTCGACACCATCGAAGAAGTTGTTGTAGGCATGGAGATTACCCCCGTGCGAGAGGATACCGTCATCGCTCAAGCCCACAAAGTAATTGTGGTGAGCCGTAAGGCTCTGCGCAGTATCCCGGATAATGTCGCCCGCAAGCCCGAAGAGCACGCCCGTCTGCGCATTCTCGAAACGAGACCACGAGATAGTCACCCCGTAGGAGCCGCGTTTTACATCGAGTTCCACCAGCGGGTATTCCTCGAAAGTGCAGTGATCCACCCACACGTTGTGCGTGCCGTTATGGATGGAGAGAGCCCTACGCGAACTCGTGTCCAGCACCGTAATCGCGGGGGCGGTAAACGTGATGTTCTCGAATATGAGGTTGCTAGAGCCATCGGTCAGCACGCCCATGCCCGCAAAGCGCACATCGCGTCCGCGGCCGTCGAACGTCTTGTCGTTCTTGAGGCGGAGCGGAGACTGCAAGTTGTATGTACCGCTCTTCTCGAAAAGAATCCACGTGGGTCCTTCGCGATAAGCACAGTCACGCAATGAGCCCGGAGCGATTACGGCCGAAGTCTTCGCGTTGCCTGCGGAATCCACCTCCGTCGTGTCCTCGACAATCATGTAGTCTTCCGTCGTCGTCACGATGCAGATTTCGCCATCCGCCTCGGAGATATTGCCCAGGGTATCGGTAACGCCCGCAGCTCCCAGAGTACCAACAGCATAGCCCTCCATCTGCGCAAGCAATGCGGCATGCTCGCTCCAGTCCTTCTCAGGGAACTTGGTCGATTCTGATTCCTGCGACTTGAACACCTTTATTTCCGATTCCGGATCTGTGCAATCCACATACAAAGTATCACCCGGAGCAAATTCCAACGTGACGGAATTGTTTACCAGCGTATCGGAGAAATTGACCTTGAAATCGCCTAACGGGAGCGAATCAATCACAAAGTGTCCCATGCTATCGGGAACCACATAGCGGTCAAGCCCGGCCACACGAATCACGGGAGCGCTCTTGCCCAAGAAGACGAAGCCCTCGATGGAGGAAAGTTCGCCGAGTTTTACGGTATCGACCTTCGAGGAATTGGTATCGAGCGTGAGGTTCAGCACCGCGCCCGAAGCGACGGAGCCCTTCACGTTACGGACTTCAACCGCATAGTCGCCAGGTTCCGCAACCATTTCCACAAAGCCGTTCCCATCGGAAACGGTCCATTCCGCAGCCGTAACGCCATCACTCAGGTAATCGCCGGGGAGCACGCGCACGCGGGCATTTGCCGCCGGAGTGCCATCCGCAAGTTGCACCTGCAGGGCAATGGTAGATTCCGCCTCGGTTCCACCCGCGACCTTCCCGTCGTTACTGCAGGCAACGAGCATACCCATACCCAGCATGGCCACGGCCATCCCGTACAGTCGTTCGCGTGTTTTGAACAAACTAAACATTATCCACACCCTCCGTTACCGGACCCTCTCCAGACTCCTGCTGTTCTTCCCCACGAATACGACGCTTGCGGCCCCTGCGCTTGGGAGGCGGGTACGGGTCCGAAAGCGGGAACAGCTGCATCCCCAGCTGGAACACGCGATTGGGTTTTTCGCACTGCGAAACCTTCGCAAGGATTTCCCTGCGGAAGCGGCGCACCATCTCGACTAGTTCCGTATAGGTCGTCTCGTCGCAGGCAAAGGCCAGCGTCGACAGGTTGCGTTCCTCCCTGCCAAAGCGGTCCATCGCATCCTGCGCCACGTTCAGGTTCTGCTGGATGTAGGCATTCACCGCCGTGCTGTACGATTCCGAACCACTCGAAATAAGGCCCTGCGTCTGTTCGTAAAAGCCCGTCTCGGGATTCTTCTTGATCATCGAGAGGCGTTCCAGGAGCGCAATCGATGACTTCACCTGGCTTGCCGTAATGGGCGGGCGCACCATGAGCCCGAGAGCGGCATCGTCACCCACGTAGGGGTAGAACGTCACCAGTTCGCGGATAACCGCATGGTACCAGTTGTCAAAATACTCGAACTGGTCCTTCGCCACGTTTTCGACCTTGCATTCCTTGGTCGCCACAAGCTTTTCCAGGTACTGCCTGCTTTCGGTGTGGGTCTTCGCCTGGTTGAAGGCGACCATATCGGCAAAGTAGGCCTTCTCGCGGGCATCAGAGCAAAAAATATCGGCAAAAACGGAGACAAGGCGGGCAGTCAGGTTACGCTTGCCCTGCAAAATCTTGTTGAACATCGATGCATCGAAACCGGCACGCTCGGCAATGTAGCGGTGGCTAAAACGCCAGTCGCCCGCATGGCGTTCCTCATACGCATCGCGCAAGAATTCGCGGTAGTTCAAGTATTCAAACAGATCAATCATTCTACTAGAAATATAACAAAAAAGTCCACGTTTCTACACATTAAAAAGTCAACAGTCTAAAAACTGTGAGCACGCGCAAAAAATGCGCGAGCCCCTAAAAATCAGCGGTTGTAGTAGCGCCCCTTCGGGAGTTTCGAATGCGAGTTCGTGCCGGGAACTATGCGCCCGAGGGCGTTGAAGCGGAGACCGTCGCGAACCGCAGGAACATCCGTCGGGCGTTTCACAATCGCATCCGTGCCACTCGAAGAAGATTCCACATCATTCTTCACCTTCGCGGGGCTGCATCCGGTGCGGTACACGCCCTTGATGTCAAAGGCAATCATGTCGATATTCGGTCCGCCATCTGCCGAGGCAGAAGCCAGTTTCACCTTAAAGTCAAGCGCATCCACCCACACGTCCTCGACATAGACCGTATCCCACTTGTCCCAGCTTCCGGTCGACATGAATGTCACATCGTAAACGCCATTATCGACAGTCACCTTCATGTCTCGATCAGAATTTCCGACGAACGAGTAGCGAATCATTACGCGGGCATTCGATGCGGACTGGTCCGAAGTCACATTGTAGGTAGCCGTGCTGTAGGCGGAATTGTCAAAGTTAAAGAATCCCTGGCCCGTATAGCCTTCATGGTTTGCCTCGGTCCACCCGTCCCCCACTTCGGGGTTAGCCATGTCGATGGGAGAAGGCCAGGCTTCGTCGGCAACACCTTCAAAGCAAATTTTCTGGTCAAACGAGCTTGAAGATTCCGGACCCACGGAACTAGAAGAAGTCGGGGTATCACCAGAATTTTCTTCACCGTGTGAAGTCGGCTGACAGGCCGGACCACCATCAAAGACTGCCGTATAGGTTGCTGCGCGGTAGAGGGTTTTCTTCCCGTAATAGTTTGAATCGGCAGTGAGTTTATTGCAGTCATCGTCGTACCAGCCGACAAACTTCTTGCCAAAACTGCCAGGGCTTACATGCAAGGTAAGCGGAGCGCCGCCGGGAAGTTGCTGGTTATGCGTAATGAGCCCCTTGCTGTTCGAAACATTCGCCTTGACCGTAAATGCGTAGCGCGGCTTGAGGGCGGATACGAGTTGCGTCAGATTCGCCTTATTGTCGGCAGAAATGTACGATTCATTCTTCAGGGCGCTTTCAAGTTCCTCGGCAATCCACTGGCAATGCGCAATGGAGCCCGATTCCTGAAAGTGCGTCGTTCCGTCGTTGGTGACACCATCCGGGTAATTCGGGTATTCTCCCTTTAGGAACATCTTGAACTGGTAGCGGGAAACATACGCCGGGTCCCAGCTCTTGCTGTAGGCGTTGTAGGATTTGGCATTCAGGTTCACGTAGACTGCGCCATTTTTCTTGGCAAGTTCTTCCATCTTGCCGACAACGTTGTATTCTGTAAAGATATTGCGACCGTTGGCCCCCATATTCATGTTCATCGGGGTCACGTACACCAGGGTAACGCCCGCACCTTTAGCCACATCGGCATACTGTTGCAGCCAGTAGCCAAGCGAATCAAAGGGAACCTCGCGCGGTTTGCTTCCAAAATAGCGGTCGTTATGCCCGAACTGGACCATCATGACATCGCCCTTCTGGAGATTCTTCTTCACTTCGTCCAGGCGGCCTTCCTGCACGAACGTCTTGGAACTGCGACCGCCGATAGCGTAGTTCACTACCTGGACGCGGGAACCGTCAAAGAAACTACCCAGGATCTGCCCCCAACCCGTTTGCGGGTAGGCATTGTCCTTGTAGTTACAGACCGTGGAGTCGCCAATCACGTGGACCTTGAAGCTCGTAGAATCGCTCACGGCGACACCCGCGAACACGGCGGCAATGAGAAGGAACTTAATGGCGCTACGCATCACTACCTCACCTTCGCCCATGTAGCGACAAACTTGGAACCGCCATCACGGACCACAACGCGGTACAGGCCGTTCGTACGCACGAGCGACGAGAGATTCACCTCGCCCGCAGTTGCAGCCTTGCGCACAACCAGGCGGCCGCGCATGTCAAACACACTCACATCGGCATCGCGCATCAGCGAGAGCACAGCACCATGGAGTTTAACACCCGCATTCGCGGCAATCCCGCGCAATACCGTTGTTGAAGTATCGGTTGTGTCCTTTACTTCGGGGCAGCCTTCGCTTACACGGCAAACATCGTCGATACTGAACCCGAAGGCATCGATATTCGGCGCACCGTCACTCGTCAGCGAAATAAACTTGAGTTCAGCCTCGCCAAGCGGGGCATCCATCACCACATAGGCGGTATCCCAGTTTTCCCAACCACCTGTAGGCGGCGCGCTCACGTAGTAGTCGTGATCCAGGTACGCGTTGAACATGCGGTCAGAACTACCACCATTCGCATAGCGCACCGCGAGCGTCACGTAACCTGCACCGGGGAACTTCATCTTGTAAGTGGCAAAGGAGTTTTTCTCGTTCGCCATGTTGAAGAAACCGAGACCCGTATGCGCCCAGTTGTCTTCCGAGAATCCAATACCCGTATCCGGCTGGTAGGCGTCAAAGAACTTCTTGATGTTCTTGTCCACCGGCACCGTCGATTCCTGGCTACCGTCCATCGGGGTAAACGGCACGAAGGTCACATCGTCAAGGCTCTTCGGGGTCGTCGTCGGGAACGCCGTCAAGGCTGCGCCATCGCCCTCGTACTTCTGCGCTGTACCACCATCATACACGGCAGTATACTGCGTCGCGGCCCCCCTCATAGTAAACGTGTAGATGTACTGCGACTTCACAGTAGAAACCGCCTGCCCGCTCACCTTGTTACCGTTCCCGTCATACCAGCCGAGGAATTTCTTGCCGGATTTCGGGATAGTCTTGAGCATGACGGTCATGCCCTGCGGGTAGTAGGCGTTTATCGAAGTCGCCTCTGCAGCGCCCTCCGGCGAAACCTTCACGCTCACCTGGTACATGGGCGCCATGTAGTCGCCAAGCTTCTTTACCAGCGGGTCGGAATGTGCACGCATCTGTTCGGTAATGATGCGCCCGAAAGCGTTCGCACCGTTCATCTGCAGGTGAACCTGGTCGGCCTGGTCGCTCTTAAGGTTTGAATACTCCGCGCTCGTCGCATAGTTGAAAATAAACTGCTGCGCGTAACTCTCGCCCACCGAAATCATGTAGTTCGCAACCATCTCGCTCATGTCGATAAACGGGATGTTCAGGGAATCCGCAATCGCCTTCGCACGTGCCGGATAGCCGCGGTAACTATTGTGTATCGCCGTCGGGGAATCGTAGTAGCAGCGGCGTATCGGGCTCATGATAATCGGGTATGCGCCCTTCGCCTGGGCCTCCTTCGCCATCGTGCTCATCGCGACGGTAAACTTAGCCTCGTCGCTCTTGCTCACATCGTTGATACCGAACTGGATAACGGCATAGTCGCCCGCCTGCAACTTTTCAACGATGCAGTTACCGGCAGAGCAACCCTTTTTCCAGAACATATCGTAGTAGCCGTCGGCAGCCATGCCACCCTGGCCGCGGTTCACTACCGCCGCCTTGGTCGCATCAAACCAATAATGGAAATCCTGGCCCTGGCCCTGCTTTGGGCAGTAGCCTGCAGCCCAGTCCTGCATGGTGGAGTCACCGCACATGTAGATGGTCACCTGCGCCCACGTGAGCGGGACGGCCACCATCGAAGCGATTACGGCAGACTGCCAGATTTTGGAGAAAGCACCCATTACTTCACCATCCTTGCAGCAAGCATCAACTTTCCGTCAATCTTGACCTTCACGACGTACATGCCCTTCGGGAGCATATCATGATCAAGCGCCATCGGGGTCGAGCCCGCCGGCACATTCCTCGAAACGCCCATGCGCATATTGCCAGCCATATCGTAGAAGTAGACTTCGGCAAAGCCCGCCTTCGGGGTGAACAGCATGTCTGTCGAGGGATTGAACGTCACGCCCGTCTTGAACGGAACAAACGTTGCAATCGTCGTATTGGTATCAATCTTCTGTGTGCCGTCATAGAGTTCCACGCCATCAATACCGAAGGTGAACATGTCAAAGTTCGGGCCACCGTCACTCGTCATCGAGGAGAACTTGAGCGTATTCACGCCGGCCTCGAGTTTCACATCGACCGTCGCGTCAGAATACTTCGTCCAGTCGCCCGTCGAGGGGAAACTGACTGTACCCGCAGACTTGCCGTTCACGTTCAGCGACATATTGCGGTCGCCGGTACCGCCATTGGTAAAGCGGATGGTGAGCGTCGTCTTCGCCTCCTTCTGCGAGAAGATTTCCCACGTGCCGTAACTTGAAATCGTGTTGGCAAAGTTGAAGTAGCCATTTTCAAGGAAGCCTTCATTCGTATTTTCGGTAAAGCCGTCGCCTTCCTTAGGCTTGGAGGCGTCAAGTTCAGACTTGCCATTGTTCACCACCGGGGTCGTATCGGGCGGAGCAAGTTCCTCGCCCGCCATGACAACTGCAGGCTGCTTGAGCGACTTAACCATATCGGGCAGGTAGTAACCCAGGTGCGGCGGCTGGTTGTAGGCGGTATTCTGCCAGGCGATAGACACACGGTAAGTCGCGTCGTGCATCAAGGTGTACACGCGGTGTTCGCTCGTGACCGGAGTCGAGATGATGTACATCGTCGTCGGATCGTTCTCGGAACGCACCACAAGCTCTTCGCGCCAGTCTCCGAACAAATCGGCCACGAGGCTCGGGGTATTCTTGGTGCCGTTGCAGCCCGCCGCCTTAAGAGCAGCGCCACCGTCAAAATAGACTTCGGACTTCTTCGACGAGGAATTGAACTTGGTCACGTAGGCACCGTCCAGGAGTTCATCTTGCACATCGCCGTCAAAGTAGATGCGGAAGTTCGTAGAGACCGACGGAGAACCGATAGCCTTGCCCGTCGCGGTCTTCATGCCGCCTCCCTTTGCCGACCAGACTTCGTAACCGCGGTATTCGGAATCGATATCCGCCGCCATGCCACGGCCATTGTCCACACCGCCCGATGCAGGCTGCGGAGTACCCCAGTAAACCTTTCCATCGGAACCACGCATTTCTTCGGTGTACTGAGCATCGGTATGTTCGTGCACATCCCAGAATTCCATGCCCGGATGGTCGGGATCCAAATCGCCCAAGTGACCAGCGTCGCCGTGACCCAGCTGAGTGCTGTAACGGAGCGTTCCATCGCTGTTGAGCGTCGCACCGCCAAACACGATTTCGTCGTAGCCATCGCCATCAATATCGCCCACGGCAATGTTGTGGTTGCCCTGCTCGTAAAGGCCCTGGCCCGGATCTTCGGACTTGTGGTACCAGCGCTGCTTGAGCGTCTTGCCGTCAAAATCGTACGCCACCACGTAAGAAGCGGAGTAGTACCCACGAATAAAGATGGCACTCGGATGCACGCCGTCGAGGTAGGCCGTCGCCGCAATGTAGCGTTCGCAGCGGTTACCGTAGTTGTCGCCCCAGTAGCCCTTGCCGTTTTTGCCCTTCACATGCTGGTTTACGTTACGGCTCGGCTGGTATTCCACTGTCGTGATAGCAGCACCGTCAACGCCACGGAACACCGTCAGGTATTCGGGACCGTCGAGAATCGTACCCGCCGTGCTGCGGTAATCCTTCGACTTGTCGCCAATGGCCTTGCCCGTACCGTCAATCGTGCCGTCGGCTGTCTTCACAATCATCTCGGCCTTGCCGTCGCCATCGTAGTCAAAAACCTGGAACTGCGTGTAGTGCGCACCCGCGCGGATGTTCTTGCCCAGGTCGATACGCCACAGGCGCGTGCCATCCAGCTTGTACGCATCGATGAAGACCGTACCCGTGTAACCCGTCTGCGAGTTGTCATGCGCGTTGCTCGGGTCCCACTTCAAAATCAATTCGTATTCGCCGTCGCCATCGAGGTCGGCAGCGCTCATGTCGTTCGGAGTATAGGTGCACTTTTCGCCATCAGGCATCGTCTGTGCTGCAGGAACTTCGAGCTTGAGCGTCTTGTACGGGAATGATTTCCCGCTGTTAGAGACGGTCTTGTCGAGCACAACGGAGACCCCCTCCTTGGCACCTTCCTTGCCGTTCACCACGGCAGCAACCATGTACTTGGAAGTCGTCGTACCACTGGCATCCAGGTAGTTCGTGCCATCGGTCTTCCCGATAGAGGCCACCTTCTCGCCATCGCGGTAAAGATTGAATTCCGTCGTGGGATCATCCGTACCCAGCAGGCGCCAGGAAACGAGCACACCCTTGCCCGTATTCGTAACCGCAAGGCCACGCGTGAGCCTTTCCATCTGGCGGTCCGCAGCAAGCGAAGGGATAGACAAGCCAAGGGCGAGCGCCCCGGCCAACATCATGGAACTTCTAGATCCGATACCCATAACAACTCCACATTTGTGTTGTTCTTTATAAATATACATCCATACACCCCAAAAGGGTACACGGCACCAACACTTAGAATATACATTAAAAATTTTTAAAAGTCTACATATTTTTGTAAATTTTTACGTTTATAAGGTATTTTTAAGAATTGCAAGTTTAAAAAAGTCCACACTTTTATGTAAAAACGTGGACATCAAAGCCGTTTCCGCCCGTTTTTCCGCACATGGCGGTTCATTTTCTATAATTGGGGTATGCCGGATTGGTGGAAGAATTTTTCTTGGGAGAGGCTTTTTGACTCGTTGGCAGCGAGGTCACCCTCCTTTGTAAAGGTCATTGTCGTGACCGGGAAATCGTTCCTGTACTACCATGGAATGACCCGTGCGGCAAGCCTCACCTACACCACCCTGGTCGCTGTCGTCCCCCTGCTCATCCTGCTTACCTCCATCACCCTCGCAGTCGGGTTCGGCGGGTTCGTGTCGGACTACCTGCCTATCCTGCTTGACATGCTCAACCTGGACTGGCCCACCGAGCAGGTCCAGAACATCGTCGAGAACGCGGAGCACATCCCCATCGGCAAGCTCGGGTTTATCGGTGCACTAGGCCTTTTCGTGACCTTCATCCTCGCCTTCGGGAGCCTCGAGACGAACTTCAACGTGGTGTGGGAGGTCAAGACCTCGCGTACCGTCATCCGCCAGATCCAGGTGTACACCCCCTTCCTGGTCATCTTCGCGGGGTTCATCGGAATGTTCGCCGGGTTCGTGAACCACGTGCAGGACGTGCTTACCATGATTATCGTGGACGGGTTCCACTTCTCGCCCCAGTTGCTCAAGATCCTGATTACGGCGTTCTGGTACATCGCCTTCCATACTGCGGCGATGCTGCTCATATTCCTGATGCTCTATGCCCTCCCTGCAAGGAGCCTGAGGCAACGTGAAACCGGAAAGGCGCCCCCCTACCGCAAGCGCAAGCTGTTCGGCTACTCGCTCATGGCGACAATCCTCTGCTGGATATGCATCAACATCTACGTGAAGATCCTCATGCTCATCCAGACGGCGATGGTTACCCGCATGTCCATCTTCTACGGCTCGCTCGCCTTTATCCCGCTGTTCCTGTTCCTGCTCTTTGGCGTGTGGTCGATTATACTTTGCGGCAACAGCCTGGTGTGGACCATCTGCTACTGGCCGGAATCGTCCGAAAAGAAATGGAACTGGAACGCAACCCTGGAGGACATCCACAATGCTCAACGGAACGAAGAAAAGAAGTAGACTCATGGCGAAGTTCGCCCTCGCGCTTGCGCTGGTGCTTTCGCTCTCGGGAACAAGCTTTGCCGAACTGGCGGGCATGGGCGATTCCAACGCCCCCACCGAACAAAAATCCGAAGGCGGCATCAAGGCCCTCATCGGCATCGGCGGCGGAAACTCCATGATTGCCGACGACGGGACCATCTTCATGGCTCTCCGCATCGGTCTCGACTTTGGCAAGTTGCTCTCGGCCGGTATGTGGTACGTGTCCACCATCAGCGACGTACGCAACTACAACGTGCCCCAGAAGCAGCTCGTGAACTACAACTCCTTCGGCGCATTCGTGGAACTCTTCCCGCTCCGCTTTAACGAAGAAATGTCGCTCTCCGTACCTATCAGGGTCGGTGGCGGTGCAGTGAACGCACTCGAGAACGGCGACGAAGGCTTTGAATCCGAGGACTACTTCTTTGTGGCCGACATGGCAGCACACTTCAACTACCGCATCACCAAGATGCTCGAGGTGTCTATCGGTGGCGGTTACCGCATGTTCGCCGGTATCGAGGAGAACAACCTCGAGAATATGGACTTCTGCACGCCGTTCGGGGAACTCCGCTTCACGATTAGGGAGTAAACAATGTGAGATGTGAAATGTGAGGTGTGTAATTACTCATTTCACATTCCACATTACACATTTCACATTACCAATAGGGTAATTTGTGGCCGGTTCGAGTTTCATTTCTATACGCGGGTGCCGCCTGCACAACCTGAAAAACGTGGACGCCCAGTTCCCGCTGGGGCGCATCACCGTTGTTTGCGGCCCCTCGGGGTGTGGAAAGTCGACCCTCGTACTTGATACCCTGCACGGAGAATCCAAGCGGCGCTACCTGGAAACACTCTCGCCTTTTGCGGCAGAACTCCTCGGAGGCCGCCGGATTATCCCGCTCGACAGTGCCGAAGGGCTGCCCGCGAGCCTTGCCGTAGGGCCAAGCCACGGCGAAACACCCGCGAAGGCCTACGCACTGAGCATCTCGGAATGCGACGCCACCCTAAGGGCGCTTTTTGCGGCGTACGCGAAGCCCGCCTGCCCCAAGTGCGGGAAGCCCATGGAAAGCATGAGCCGCGAGGACATTATCCGCGAGATTGCGGGGATGCCCCAGGGGAGCAAGTTGCAGTTCTTGGCACGCGTCGAAGAAAAACGCGAGACGCTCGACAAACTCTCGGCGGTGTTCCTGGCACAGGGATTCACCCGCGCACTGGCCGACGGAGTCAGTTACTCGCTTGCAGACCTGACCGCGCAGGAAAAGGAAATCACCCCCAAGGAATTCTTTATCGTGGTAGACCGCGTGATTGTCCGCGAGAACACGCGCACCCGCATCGCGGAAGCCGTCGATGGAGTCCTGAAGCTCACGCACGGGGAACTCACGCTCGATATCGGCGGGGAGCGCAAGGTCTACAGTACGGTACCCCGGTGCCCTGACCACGGGGCCGGGCTCATAAGACCGCTCGAACCCGAAGACCTTTCGCCCTACTCGCGGTCTTGCGCATGCGAGGCTTGCGGCGGCACCGGGAGCATCAAGGGCGTCGAAGGCGACTGCGACGAGGAATGCCCGAAATGCAAGGGGCTCCGGCTGAACGAAAGCATACTGAACGCTAGTATTGAATATTGCGATAGTAATGCGGGTCATTCAGGGCAGCCGGGTTGCAAGAAGCGTGCCACCTGGCAGGACATTTTATGCACGCCTTTCGCGGAACTCGAAAGCCGGCTGCACGCCCTGCTCGACCAGCGACTTACCGCAAAGCAGATGCCCGCCTTCCGTACGCTCATCGACCGGATCGATGCCATCAACGAACTCGGCATCGGATACCTCACGGCAGGGCGCGCAGGCGCCACCCTGTCGGGTGGCGAAGTCCAGAGACTTCGGCTTTCGAGCCTCTCCACCGGGCATTTAAACAACCTGCTAATTGTCCTCGACGAGCCCGCAAGCGGATTGCACGAATGCGATGTGGAATCGCTCTGGAAAGTCCTCAAGAAGGTGCAATCCCGTGGGAACACGCTCGTGCTTATCGACCACAACCCCGCCCTCATCAAGAAGGCCGACTGGATTATCGAAATGGGTCCCGGCGCCGGAGAGAAAGGCGGCGAGATTTTGCTGCAGGGAACCGCAAAGGAAGTTCTGGGGAACCCGCAGTCACCTACGGGAACGTGGATCAAGGGGCTCGACGGTGTACCCCATCGCAGTGAAAGAAAGCCTGCAGCAAAGAAGGCGACTGCCGCGATCCGCAACGCCATTCCTGTCCGCGACTTCGCAATGTTCGACATGAAGCCCGTTTCGGCAGACTTCCCGGTGCAAAAGTTCAGCGTTATTACGGGCCAGAGCGGGAGCGGCAAATCCACGCTATTCTTCAGGAACCTCGCCCCGCGCGCCACCCAGGGCGAATTCGAAAGCCTCGGCATACAGGCGCTGTCTGTACTTTCGACAGGAGATTTCCACGGAAACCGCCGCAGCACCGTCGCCTCTGCCATCAACCTGAACGCGATACTCCGCGACCTGTTCGCGAAACTCCCCGAAAGCAAGGTACGCGGCTACACGGCAAGCAAGTTCGCAACGCACGCCCCCGGTGGCCGCTGTGAGAACTGCAAGGGCGAAGGCGTCATCCTCGACCCCGCGGGCTACGAGGAATCCGAATGCCCCGTATGCCTCGGCAAGCGCTTCAAGGACGAGATTCTCGAAGTCCGCTTCAAGTCACTTTCCATCGCCGACATCCTTGACCTGGAAGTCGGCGAAGCCTACAAGTTGTTTTTCAATTTAAAACCTTTTGCGGATAAATTAAAGCCGCTCGTGGACACGGGGCTCGACTACCTGAAACTCGGGCAGACAACAGCGCACCTCTCCGGCGGAGAACGCGCACGCCTGCGACTTTCCATCGCACTTGCACGTGCGAAAGCCCCGAATACGCTATTCCTTTTCGACGAACCCGCACGCGGGCTTCACCAGAAAGATATCCAGCACCTGCTTGACCTTATCCATGGACTCACCGAAGCGGGCCATACTGTTATCGCCATCGAGCATGCGCTGGACTTCGTAAACGCCGCCGACTACGTGCTGGAACTGAGCAGATAGTAAAACTACAGAGTCTTGATGATGGCAAGTTCGTTGCGGTCGCCGTTCCTGCGGTAGCACACGCTGTCCATCGTCTTCTTGACAATGAAGATACCGAGACCTCCAATTTCGCGGTCTTCTGCAGACAGCGATACGTCGGGGTCTTCTTGCTTGAGCGGATCGAACGGCTTGCCGTTATCAATAAAGGTAAGCCTTGCCTCAAGCGTCGCCTTGCGGATTTCCACAATCAGGGTCACCTCGGTGGCTCCGGAGAACTTCACGATATTGCTGTATATCTCATCAATCGCAATGTTAATCTGCATCTGCGACTTCATGGACGCATCCATCGGGGCTAAGATACCCTCGACAAACGTGGTGAGAATTTCTTGGTTTTCTGGAATAACATCGACTATCTTTTCGTAACGCTGCCAAGCATCTTGCATCTGCATCTTCTTCACTCCATCCATAGGCGTAAGGATACCTTCAACGAACGTCTTGAGTTCGCCACGCTTACCATCACCCACATTCACCGTCTTTTCGTAACGCTCCCATACGGGTTCGTCTGCACCGACATACTTTACCGCAAGCATCGTGATATCATCGAACTGCGGTGCTCCCTGCACAAAGTCATCAATTTCTTTCTTGACAAAGGTGCAAATCTTGGACGTGCCCAGATCACCGCCCCTCTTCAGGGAATCAAGCAGCCGCTGGTCGCCAAAAAGTTCATCATTGTTGTTGGTCGCTTCTGTCACGCCGTCGGTGTACATGAACAAAGTATCGCCCGACTTGAGATCAAAGGTCTGCGATTCATAACCAATATGTTCCATAGCCGCCATGACAAGGTCGGACTTGCTCGGGATAAACTCGACAGAACCGTCGGCATGGCGGACAGCAGGCGGATTATGCCCCGCAGACGCAAACTCGATACGGCCCGTGCGCAAATCGATAAAGCCCATCCAGACCGTTACGAACATGTTCAGCCTGTTACGTTTTGCAAGTGCGTAATTCGCGGCATTGAATGTCTTTGCTACATCCTTCATGTTCTTCGCCATAATGCGCAACATGATTCGGGAGACCATCATAAACAGCGATGCCGGCACGCCCTTGCCGGACACGTCGCCCACCACCACACACAGATGGTCGTTATCAATCTTGAAGTAGTCATAGAAGTCGCCGCCCACTTCCTTCGCCGGTTGCAGGAACTGCGAGAGTTCATGGCGGTCGTCATCGGAGTTTTCTTCGCGTTCCTCGCCCGGAAGCATCGACAGCTGGATGTTGCGCGCCAAGTCAAGTTCGCGCTCAATGCGCTTCACGTCCTTCTCCGCTTCCACATAGTTCTTGAGCGAATCAAGCATGTTCTTGAACGCGCCCGCGAACTCAGACACCTCATCATGCCCAGAAATATGAGGAATCTCGACATTGAAATCGCCCCTGCCAAGCCTCTTCGCTGCCATCGCAAGAGCATTGAGCGGCTTGGTAACCCTGAACGAAATCAGCAACATGAAGAATAGCAATATGGCATAGCCCGCCACTGCAAGTACCATGAAAAGGTGAATCATGGATTGACGGTCCTCAACCCACTGCTGTACAGGCCAGGCAATCAAGAACGTCCAGTTGTTCGACTTCATCGTAGTGTAGTAAATGGCAACATCCTGACCAGCGACATTACCCAGAATAAGCGCCTTCGACTTCTTGAGGCGCCTGTCAAAATCCACCAATTTATCGCCATTGAGCTCCAAGACCTTTATCTCTTCGGCCTTTTTCCCTTCAGCAATATTCTTCGGATAGGCGACTGGATAGTTCTTCGCCGAAAGGATCATGGCGAAACCCGAATTGGTGACCGGAATCGAAGAAACTGTTTCTTTAAGGAAATCAATAGAGATATCTACTGCAAGGACACCGGCCAGGACATTCTCCCCCTCCTTATTCTTGCGGAATATCGGGACGGTATAGACCGAGATCGGTTCCGGGACAAACTCACCGATAAAGGGTTCCTGCCAGCGAGCCGTCTTGCTTTCCCTCGTGCTCTTGTACCACGTATGGACATCATAGTTGGCGCCGGCAATGAGCTTGCTTTGGTTATCGACAAAGTAGGCAAGCTTCATGTAGTCGCCCTTCTTGGTTTCAGGGCCCATGCCGGGCTCCCATGCCGTAACCACAGCAATAATCTGGGGAACTGTGGCCCTAGCGACATCCAGCGACCGCAGAAGGAAGGAATCCAGTTCCGCACGCGTCATTTCACGCGCACCCAACTTTGCGGCGATGTCCTCGCCGATAGTCCTACCCGCATCGAAAATCGAATTGATGTAGGCTACACTCGCTTCGCTAGTCTGCTCGCCGTTTTCAACGGTCATCTGCGCGAGTTTATCGTTCATCTTCGACGTCATGATGCCGAAGATTGTGCCAACGACAACCGTGACGACAAAAAGAATCATCATGGTCTGTTTGAACGCGAGCCCGCGGAAGTAGAATCCCATAGAAACCTTTCCTTATCTTTTAGAGAAAATATATGTAAAAAAAGGCGGTTCAAGAAAACCGCCCCTAAAAAAAGCCTCAGTTCGTATTATTTGAAAGCATTCTTTGCCAATTCCAGCGTTTCGATGACCTTGTCGCACCATGCATCGAATTCGGGATCGGCGTTCTGGAACTCGGGATGTGCAAGCACGTAATTAACCGTACGGCGGATTCCCTCGTCAAATCGCACCTCCGTATGGAATGTCGGCACGGCGCGCTTGAGTTTGGAATTGTCAAACACCACGGAATTTGCCTTATCGCCAATGAGGCTCCCGGTCAAGTCGTAATCGCTGACATCGGCAAGGAACTTCGACGACACGTAGTACGGCTTGAGTTCTACCCCCAGGGCGTCCGCAACAGCCTTGTAGATCTGGTTCCAGGTGAGAGTCTCGTCACTCGTAATCTGGAACGACTCCCCGATGGCATGCACGTTGCCCATCAAGCCAACGAATCCACGGGCAAAATCGGTATTGAAGGTCATGGTCCAGAGGCTCGTGCCGTCACCATGAATAATGACCGGTTTGCCTTCGAGCATGCGCTTCGCGACCTGCCAGCTGCCGTTCTTACCGTGCACGCCCAGCGGGATATGGCGCTCGTCGTAGGTATGGCTCGGACGGATGATGGTAATCGGGAAACCTTCCTCGCGGTACTTGCGCATCAGAAATTCCTCCCCCGCAATCTTGTTGCGTGAGTATTCCCAATACGGGTTCGCAAGCGGGGTGCCTTCGGTAATGCGGTAGTCCGAAAGCGGCTTCTGGTAGGCACTTGCGGAACTGATGTACATGAACTGCTTCGTGCGGCCCTTGAACAAGCGGTAGTCGCGTTCAAGCGCGCTCGGGTGGAACACGATAAAGTCACAGACCACATCAAATTCCATACCCTTGAGTTTGTCTGCAACAGCAGCCTCATCGTAGATGTCGGCATTGATAATCTCGACACCTTCGGGAATATCGCCTGCAGGGCGGTTCCCGCGATTGAGCAAGTAGAGTTTCCAGCCCTGGGTCACCGCAAGGCGCGTGATGGCCATGCTGATGGTGCCCGTACCGCCGATAAAGAGAGCTTTCACGGGATTACTCCAGAGTCGCGTGGGCAGCGATGGTGTAAATCGCAGTCACATCCTTGACCTTGAGCGGCACAAATCCCCAGCCGTCACCCGGGTTCAGCTTTTCGACCAGTTTCGGGATGTCTTCTTCCTTCGCGCCGAGTTCTGCAAAGTTGATGGGCATGCCGATGGAATGCAGGAAGCGGCGGAAGGCCTTGATGCCCTCAAGGGCGGAGGCCTTCGGGTTCTCGAAATTCATCTGGCAGCCGAACACGCGAGTAGCCATCTGCGCAAAGCGCATCACGTTGTGGTCCACCACGTATTCCATCCAGGCGGGCATAATGACCGCGAGGCCCGCGCCATGGGCGCAGTCGTAAAGCGCCGAAAGTTCATGTTCGATGGCGTGGCTGTTCCAGTCCTGACTGCGCCCGCAGCCCACAACGCCGTTGTGGGCTACCGTCCCCGCCCACATGATGTTCGCACGCACCTGGTAGTTGGCGGGGTCGGCAATGGCGCGCGGACCTTCCTTGACCATCGCCAGGAGCAAGCCTTCGCAAAGGCGGTCGGTCGTTTCGACTTCTTCGGTGTTCGTGAAGTAGCGTTCAAAAATGTGCGCCATGATGTCGGTAATGCCGCAGGCCGTCTGGTAGGCGGGCAACGTGCAAAGGAGTGCAGGATTCTGCACCGCAAACTTCGGGCGAATATGGTCGCTGCTCGCGCCGCGCTTGAGCATGCCATCTTCCTTGGTCACCACGGAATCGCCGCTGCCCTCGGAACCGGCAGCCGCGATCGTCTGCACCACGCCAATCGGGAGTGCGCATGCAGCAGATGCCTTGCCCTCGTAAAAATCCCAGAAATCGCCCTTGTAAGGAACACCCATAGCGATGGCCTTGGAGCTATCAATCGTAGAGCCGCCGCCAACCGCAAGGATAAAGTCGATGCCGTTCTGGCGGACAATTTCGATGCCCTTGTACACGAGCGAATCGTGCGGGTTCGGCTTCACGCCGCCAAGTTCCATGTGAGGTACACCAGCCGCATCCAAGCTCGCCTTGACGCGGTCAATCAGGCCAGAGCGAACTGCAGAACCGCCACCGTAGTGGATAAGCACCTTCGTGCCGCCGTACTTCTTGACGAGTTCACCGCACTCGTTCTCGCGATCCTTACCGAATACAAATTCTGTGGGGCTGTAAAAGTTGAAATTATCCATGTTTTTCCTCTTGGTTTTTGCTTAAAAATACAAGAAAATCCCGCCAAAAAACGGGATTTTTCACCCTTTTCTGTTCACAGGGGAAAACAGCGGGGCGGATTTGACTAATGGCGGACCAGGGGGTATTCCTCGAAGGCCTTGCTGTTCGCGTAGAGGTCGCTGCCCTTCCAGTCGAAGAGCGCGGTACCCCAGGCGCCACTGAGCGTGGGTTCCCAGAAGAACGTGCCTATCCAGCGGTCCATCCCCTTCACCATCTCGTTCGTACGCTTGCGAGAACCGTCAAAATTGTAGTGGTTGTCCGCATCGCCACCGTTGTATTCCGCGACGATGAATTCCAGGTCCGGATAACTCGAGACAAGCGACTGGAACAGCGATTTCCAGTCATCGGGAGCCTTGTCGCCATAGGCCGTGTAGGCGGAGAATCCCATCACGTCGGCGGGGACCTTCTGGTTCTTGAATATTTCCGTCATCCACCAGTTAACGGTGTTCGGCTTGCGGATGCTCTCGATGTGCAGCACGGTCTTTGTCGAGGGAGAGACCTCCTTGACCGCCTTGATGCCCGCCTTGAAATACTTGGCCGCATTCGCCTTGCCGCTCGAGGTGCCCATGTCGCCGTTTATCGCGGTAGAGGCCTTGTCCACGCCGTTACCCCAGCAGTCCGTGCTGCTGTTCGGCAAGTGGATGAGGATGCCCGGGGTCGTCTCGTTGCCAATCTGCACCATCTCGGGAACCGCGTTCACCTGCTTGAGCGCGTTCATCAGATCGAGGGTGTAGGCGTACACGGAATCGGCAAGTGCGTCGGAACTGCCGACATTGCGCCAGCGCTCGGGAATAATCTGCTTGGCGGGATCGGCCCAGTTGTCGCTGTAATGAATATCGAGCAAGAAGGCCATGCCGGCGGCCTTGATCTTTTGCGCGTAGGCGACGATGTGGTCCTTGTCGGCGTAGGCTTCAGCATCGTGCTCGCAACCTGATGCGGCATAGCCGTACTTTGCCTTGGGACTCACGAATGTCTTGAGACGGATGGCGTTGAAGCCGTGCCTTTTTAACAAAGTAAAGATATCCGTCGCGGAGCCATCCACATCGTAGAACTTGGCACCGAAGCGCTCGTATTCCTGCACGGTCGAGATGTCGGCACCGGTATAGAAATCAAAGTTGAGCAGTTGCTGGGAAGCGGAAGACTGCGGCTCATGCGCCGAGGAGCGCGGGGGTTCCGATGCCGAGGAATGCTGGTCACGGGAAGACGAACGCGGGGGTTCCGACGCAGAGGAACTCTGGGGTCTAAAGACAGAACTGTACCTCGGATCCGGATCCCACAAGATTAAAGACGAAGAAGAAAACGGCGAAGGCACTGCGGAAGACTGCGGGGCAAGCGAACTCGACGAAAGGGAGGCTTCGGACGAACCCTCGGGAGGATTGTCTGAAGACTGCGTGCCTGTTGAAGGAGACGAAACATCCGTGATTTCGGAAGAGCCGCTGAAATCGGGCAAGGACATGCCCGCGGAGGAATCGCCCACGATTTCGTAGTCGTAACCGGCGTCGCTGCCGGAATCGCCGCCACAGCCGAACAAGGCGAAAGCGAATGACGCCGCCGCGACACCCAAAAGACAGCTAGCCTGCCGTACTCTAAAACAACCCTTTCTATATCCCATACCCTAAATTTAAACTAAAAGTTTCGCAAGCGGTGCAACGGGACCCATAAAAACGTGCAAATAATTTAAATTTACGGCATGCAACCATGGGATTTGCTCGCATCTGACTCCGTCCAGGGCTTTATCGAAGAAGCCCTTACGCGCAAGTGGGATGCGTTGCAGGTTTCGACCGCGCTCCACAAGGCGGGCTACAGCAACGAGGACCGCGCGGCTATCATGGACTACATGGCGCTCGTGCCCAAGTTCCGCGAGAAGTTCTGCTCCGGCAAAAGCGCAAATAACGAGAACGCCCGCGGGATGTCCCTCCTGTGCGACAAACTCGCGCTAGAACAGAGCACCGCACAGGATATCGGGCGCTGGAAGGCGAACCTGTGGCCGTGCGGGAACGACGCGACTGCGAAAGTTCACGACCTGTGCTGCGGCATGGGCGGCGACAGTTTCTACCTGCCCGCATCGCTACAACTCACGGGCGTTGACCTCGACGAAAACCGCCTCGCGATGTACAGGCACAACCTGCAGGCGTTCGGGAAGGCCGCGGAGACCATTTGTGCCGATGTGCGCTCCATTGAAGGCGCGGACTACTTCACCATCGACCCGGCACGCCGCGCCATCGAAGGCGAGAACCAGCGCGACCTGCGTAACCTCACACCCACACTCGAAGAAGTCGTAGAAATCAGCAGGCATTACAAAGGCGGTATGGCAAAACTCCCGCCCGGTTACCCACCCGCCGAAATCCCGGACGGTACCGAAATCCTCTACCTGGGCGGGCATAGCGACTGCCGCGAATGCCTGGTGCTCTTCGGGGAACTCGCGAAGCACCCCGATACCGTCCGCGCCGTCATCATCGACAAGAACGGCGAAACGTTTGCAGAATGGACCCGCAGGCGCGACCGCTCGCTCGAAACCCTCGACGACGACCTGCAGGAAAAACTCGACAGGAACGACAGCCTCGAAGGCAAGGACCGTACCTACCGCACGGCGACTAGCCGGAGCGACCTGCCTCTAGGGAAAATCGGCAAGTACATCGCGGAACCCGCGCCGGTACTTATCCGCAGTCGCCTTTTCAGCGACGCGGCCCTCGCCCACGACCCGGACGCACACCTGATTTCGGAAGGCATCGCGTATGTTTCGAGCGACAAGATGCTCCCTGCGCCCGCATTCACGAGTTACGAGATTCTCGCCCACGCCGAAATCGCAACGGGAGCCGTCCGCAGCATGCTCAAGGAGCACGACATCGGGAAAATCACGCTCAAGCTGCGCGGCGTGAAACTCGACCCCGACGCAGAAACCAAGCGGCTCAAGCCCAAGGGCAAGAATTCCGCAATCCTGTTCTACACCCGCTTCCGCGGCGAGAAAATCGCCATACTCGCGAAAAAACTATGACCGTAAAACTTGAACAATCCTGGCTGAACCTGCTCTCCGACCAATTCGAGCAGCCGTATTTCAAACAAATTAAGGACAAGCTCCTGCAGGAGAAGGCGGAGCATCACGTCGTGTACCCGCCCGGCTCCAAGATTTTCGCGGCGCTCGACTACTGCCCCGTCGACAAGGTCAAGGCGGTCATCATCGGGCAGGACCCCTACCACAATCCGGGCCAGGCGCACGGGTTGTGCTTCTCGGTGCCCATGGGTATCGAGCCACCCCCGTCGCTCATCAACATATTCCAGGAACTCCATGACGATCTAGGCATCACGCCGCCCCCGCACGGGAACCTTGAAAGTTGGGCACACCAGGGAATCCTGCTCCTGAACGCATCGCTCACGGTCCGTGCCCACATGGCGGCAAGCCACGCCGGCATCGGCTGGCAGCAGTTCACCGACACCGTCATCCAGCGCCTCTCCGAAGTGCGCGAGAACCTCGTATTCCTGCTCTGGGGCAGTTTCGCCATCAAGAAGCAGGCGCTCGTCGCCCCCAACCGCGGCCACCTGATACTTACGGCCCCGCACCCGAGCCCGCTTTCAGCCTACCGCGGGTTCTTCGGCTGCAAGCACTTCAGCAAGGCTAACGAATACCTCAAGAGCAAGGGTCTCGAGCCCATCGACTGGAGCATCAAGTAACAACAAACGAACGTCTTTTTTATATATTTTCCCATATGACTACGAAAAACAACTTTGGACGACTCCTTCTCTTCATCGTACTCGGCCTCATCATCGGCGGAGTGCTTGGCGAATGTCTCGGGCTCCTCTTCGGGGAACTCGGCGAACTCATGAATGCGGGTGGTTACGACAACATCGTGCACAACTTCTTCGTGAAGTCCTTCTCCCCCTCGTTCGGGTTTAACGGCGACAATGCGAGCCCCATGGTCATTGACCTCTACATGATCAAGTTCGCTCTGGGAATCAGCTTCAAGTTCAATGTAGTCAGCGTCATCGGTATGGCCATTTCGATCTACATCATGAAGTGGTCCGGAGGAAATAGGTAATGGAAACCATCAAGAATTTGAGCGCCAAGCTCGCCAGCGGCGAGACCTCGGCGGTCGCTCTCGCACAAGAATCTCTCGCAAAAATTGAATCTACCAAGAACTTGAATGCATACATCAGCGTATTGAACGAGCGCGCCCTCGCGAAGGCCGCGGAATCGGACAAGCGCCGTGCCGAAGGCAAGAGCCTCGGCGCACTCGACGGCATCCCCGTCGCCGTGAAGGACAACATGTGCCTCGAAGGTACGCGTACCACGGCCGCATCCAAGATTCTCGATAACTTTGTTGCCCCCTACACAGCCACCGCAGTTGAAAAACTCGAGGCAGCAGGTGCAATTATCGTGGGCAAGACCAACATGGACGAGTTCGCAATGGGCTCGAGCAACGAGACCTCGTACTACGGGCCGGTGAAGAACCCGCTCGACGAGACCCGCGTTCCGGGCGGTTCCAGCGGCGGTTCGGCCGTAGCCGTGGCGAGTGGCACGGTCGCCTGTGCGCTCGGCTCCGATACCGGCGGATCCATTAGGCAGCCTGCCGCGTGCACAGGCGTTGTGGGCCTCAAGCCCACCTACGGCCGCGTGTCCCGCTATGGCCTGCTCGCCTATGCAAGTTCCTTGGACCAGATCGGCCCCTTCGGTTCTACCGTTGCCGACTGTGCTACACTCCTGAACGCCATCTGCGGCATTGACCCGCACGACAATACCACCAGCACCCGCGAACCCGAGGACTTCACCGCAAAGCTCGATGCCGGCGTGAAGGGCAAGGTCATTGGCGTCCCGAAGGAATACTTCGCCGAAGGTCTCGACCCGGAATGCAAGGCCGCCATCGAAGCAATGCTCAAGAAGATGGAAGCCGAAGGTGCCACGCTCAAGGAAGTGAGCCTCCCGCACATCGGCTTCGCTGTTTCTAGCTACTACATCATCGCAACCGCCGAAGCAAGCAGCAACCTTAGCCGCTACGACGGCGTGCGCTACGGCTACCGCAGCAAGGAAGCCCGCAAGCTGTTCGACCTGTACGCCAAGTCCCGCAGCGAAGGCTTCGGCAAGGAAGTCCAGCGCCGTATCCTCCTCGGCAGTTACGTGCTTAGCGCAGGCTTCTACGATGCCTACTACGTGCAGGCCCAGAAGGTGCGCCGCCTCATCACGGACGACTTCAGCAAGGCATTCGAAAGCTGCGACGTGATTGCAAGCCCCACTATGCCGGGCCTCCCGCTCAAGTGTGGCATGAACGAGACCGACCCGATGGCCGTTTACCTCAGCGACATCTACACCGTGAGCCTGAACCTCTCGGGCCTCCCGGGCATTAGCGTGCCGTGCGGCAAGGCAGGCGGACTCCCCGTCGGCCTTCAGTGGATTGGCAAGTCGTTCCAGGAAACGGACCTGCTCTCCGTCGCCGCAGCGACCGAGGCGCTGAACAAGTAGTTTAGTGGATCCTATCGGGCTTCGCCCTCCAGGATGACATTATGAAAAAGGCCTGCCCCGCGGCAGGTCTTTTTTTTTGCGCAATTGCGCCCGCATTAGTCTTTTATGCAGCGGACTCCGAAGAAGTTATCAGTCATTTTTTCAAGACTAATATCATCAACGTACATTCTCTGTTCTACAACTTTAATCAAGAGATAGGAATACACACTTTCAGAAACAGCCCACGTTGCCGAGTAAAGGCCCTTAGAAGTGGACCTACCATTAACATATTCCCCCATGCCAACGAAAGACAGTCCATAAGTATCGAGCCCGGGAGCAATTATCTTTACCCCGTCCCCCCAGCCGTTCGCAGACCTTACATAGTCAAGACGGTCGTCCACTGCCCAGTCAAAATCATACATCTCATTCCAGGAAGGGATATGCCAGCCGTCAGGGCAGATTCCCTGAACAGGGGCATCGCCCAAATTGCAGACAGCACCGGGAATACAAGCATCATTATTCATCGCCACAGTGCGGTTATAGAACCTGCCTAATAGTTCGCAATTCTGTTCGTCGTTATCGTAGCAATGGGTATTCCCTTTTATCAAAATATTCTTTGTAGAATCTGCATAATTCAGATTCTCCGCCATCCAGGTCTGCCCATTGAATTCTATGGTCTTGTACTTCTTTCCGTCGCGCGGGTCCGTCATTTCGCCATAATCAATTTCCGGATTAAATATATCGTCTTTCGTCGTGATGTTAATTTCAATTGCGGAAGCAGGCTCATCGGGCGAGTTATTGCTGCTAGAAGAACTGACACGCGAACTGCTGGACCGGGAATTTTCACTCGAGGCGGGAATGACAGATGACGAGGAGGACTCTTCGCTATCCGAAGATTCTACGCTACTAGATGATTTAATACTATCCGAGGATTCGACATCACCTTTCCCCGAAACCGGAGAAAAACTATCGTCGTCACCACACCCCACAAGGAATGCGAGGCCAAAGGCAAGAGCAGCGATGCCGACTATTTTGCTCTTAAAGAAACGCTTCATATATCCTCTTAAACTCCATTAGTTCTTCACGCAGCGGATAGGGAAAAACGGGTCACTTTCGCCTTCATTAGCGAACATAACGAGACCTCCTCCCAGAACCATCAAGTAATCAAGGTCTTTGGGATTTGACACGTCAAAAACCCATACATTGGTATAGTCCCCTTTTCCCTTAAACTCGCCAATTCCGTTTTCACGGCGATACGCCCCCGTTCCCGTAAAGGATGTGCCTTTTTCATTGGTGCCGGCTTTTCCGCCATTCCAGCCATAGGACGACTTCAGTTTATTACTAGACTGATTCACACTGTTCTCCAGTTGTTGAGCCTCGCTTTTCGAAGGGATATGCCATCCGTCGGGGCACACACCCTGAGCCGTACCTGACGTCGAAGGGCACGCCTCATTATGACACGTGCACTTGCTATCGTTCAGCGCAGCCTCCCTGCTGTACAGGCGCCCGAAGGCAGCACATTCACCCGGATCGTCATCATAGCAGCGGTTGTTCCCCTTCAGGAGAGGGTGCGTCGAAGAATCCGCAAAGTTCAGGTTTTCTGCCATCCAGGTCTTTCCGTCTACATCTATGGTCTTATACGTCTTGCCATCACGGCCGTCCGTCATTTCACCATAACTTAGCGACGAATTGAAGAGCACGGTCTTATCAAACGAACTCGACGATTCTTCGCTCGATGAACTCACGCTTGACGAACTGACACTGCTCGAAGACTTTGCACTACTCGAAGACACACTCGACGAACTCACGCTCGACGACGAACTTTTCGCGGAACTTGAAGATGCGGGAGCCTTGTTCGAAATGCAACGGACAGGAATGTGTATTGCGAAGGTGGTGAATCCGAAGATGGATACCTTGTCGTTACTGCCTTCAATCGAGAGTCCAGTATTGTTTGTCGATTGCTCATAAAGCCACATATCGGTGCTGGTACCCATGTATGAAAAGTCTGGTCCGTTATTGTTTGGCCAAATAGCTCCGGCAGCAACGAAGGATAATCCGTAGGTGTCTAGTCCCGGATCAATTCTCTGCGCCCATCCCTTCGCAGATCTCAGCGCGGCACCGTTCTTGTTTACAAAAACCATCAGAGATTCCGCTTCTGCGTACGATGGAATATGCCACCCGGACGGGCACACACCTTGAATTTGCTTGTTTCCCAGTTCACAGCGACCTAAATAGGAACACGAATTGGAATTCATTGCCGCACTGCGGCTATATAGGCGGCCGTAAAATTTGCAGAATGTCGTATCAAGGTTGAAGCAGAACGATTCCCCGATGCTATGGCCCGAATAATTCAGGTTTTCCGCCATCCAGGTCTGTCCGTTAACAACGACGGTCCTGTACGTTTTGCCATCACGCGAGTCCTTCATTGTACCGTAGTTTATTGCCGGGTTAAACTGTTCCCCCTGTTCGTTCAAAAGCGGTTCAACGTCCATCTTACTGAATCTTTCTGACGAACTCGATGACATCTCGCTGCTCGAAGAAACACTGGAGGAACTCGGCACAACGCCTTCACCCTTTATGCAGCGAGTCGCCACATACACTTCTTTGTCCGAGTAATCATTCAAAAACAAGTAATTCTCCACGCCCTGAATCACGAAATAATTTTGACTTATTGATGCTACATAAATCCAAGTATGCCCATACCACCCTAAAGCAACAAATTCCGTTCCGCTGACATTGCCTTCGCCAGCAAAAGAAAGTCCATACGTATCGCGCAACGGAGAAATACTGCTACTCCACCCATTAACCGACATGATCTCACGAGCGTTATTCTTACCCACAAAACTTATCAAGCCTTCTACCTCGACCTTTGTGGGAATATGCCAGCCGTCCGGACATATACCCTGTACAGGCCCTAAGCCCAAGTCACACAATTCACCGAAAGAACAATGGCGATCGTTCATTACAGCATCGCGTGCATACAGGCGTCCTAGCAGTTCACAATTTTTCTCGTCATCATTGTAGCAGTGCGACCTTTTTGAAAGGGGGTAATCCGTCGTATCGTAGAAGTTCAGGTTCTCCGCCAACCAGGTCAATCCATTGACGACAACCGTCCTATAGACTTTGCCGTCGCGCGGGTCGGTCATCGTGCCGTAATCGATATCGGGATTGAACAGGTCTTCCTTGGATTCAAGACCGAGGGAGTTTCCATCCTGTTTTAACGAACTGCTGGAGTAACGACTGCTGGAATAACTGCTGGACGAATAGCGACTCGACGAGGATTCTTCGCTACTGGACGAGCCTCTAACGCTCGACGAGGATCCTTCACTATCCGAGGACTCCTCATCCGAGCTGCTCGAAGATTCGGGACGGCTGAACTCGCGGCCCTCCGCAGTTAGCGTATCGTACTCGCCCACCCAGATGTAGATGGAATCGGCGCGGTCAAAGCGGCACTCATAACGGTCCTTGTCTCGCCCGATAACGGCCTCGCGGCCCTCGCGTTTCTCATTGCACGGAGTTTCTGACAAGCCCTTTGTCGAGGTGTACGCATAGTCATAGCCCCGGTCCCTCGAGACCGGGGAGAAGTCGTCATCGTCACTGCAGGCGGCCAAAAGGAATGCAAAGAGCGAGCCGGCAACAATGAGTGAGCGAAAACCTGCAAGCAACCGAAACTTTTTCATGATTTCTCCTCTTTTTCACATACCCCAACACACGCATAATATAGATTTTTTTCTTTCTCCCCTAAAAAAGTGTATATTATAAATATGAAAAAACCGGAAATGGACATACTGACCATAAAGCACCGCAACATGTGGGGCGAGTGGACCTTCTCGTTCGAAGGCGACCTCCTGTGCGGGCTCCGGTTCTCGGGTGCCGACGAGTCAATTGTCCCGAGTTCGGTGAAAGCCTGCGCCTACGCCACTCCCGATAGCAGCTCGACCCTCCCGCGTACGACATCGAAGGCTTATAACAACGTTGTACGTGAACTCAACCAGTACCTTTCAGGCAAAATCAAAAAATTTACCGTGCCGATAAAGCTTACCGGCACCAAGTTCCAGATGAACGTCCTCGAAGCCATCATGGACATTCCCTACGGCAAAACGTGGACATACAAGCAGGTCGCCGAAATCATCGGGCACCCGAATGCAGTCCGTGCCGTCGGGAACGCACTGCACACAAACCCCATCCAGGTCGTTATCCCCTGCCACCGTGTGGTTACTAGCATGGGTAAGATTGGCGGCTACGCACTTGGCACCGACTTAAAAAGGCGCCTCCTGTGCATGGAAGGCGCCATTCAGAACGAACTGGAACTGGAATAGTTTTTTACTTGTTCTTATTCACGATAAGTGTCTTGGCCTTGAAGGTCTTCTTGTCGATCCACTTGACCATCAGGGAGACCTTGTTGTCCTTGTTCAGGGCGTTCCAGTACTTCTTGAGCGTGTCTTCGGCGTTGTCGAAGATCGGCATCAGTTTCGGGAAACCGTTGAAGCTCGGAATCGGGCTGCCGTCGGTTTCGTAGGTGCTGATGAAGTGGCCGAGACCCGGCAGGGCCTTTTCGTATTCAAACGTCATGCGTTCGCAACCGGCTTCTTCGCTGTTGTTACGGCTCTTGAGAATAGAGAGCTTGTAGACGGCCGGCTGTGCATTCTTGTAGTGGATGCCCGAAATACGCGGTGTGAAGTTCGGGGCGTCGTCTTCGTACTGGCGCGTGCGGAGAGCGCTTTCGAAGGTGCCGCCGAGCTTGATGGCGTCGTAAATGGTGTCAGTCTGGTCACCGTTCGTGATAATCTGGACGTCGGCCGTGTGGCG
>JAGAAW010000055.1 GCA_017615055.1 Fibrobacter sp. | reverse complement strand
TTCCGTGATGGTGGGCGTGAACCTCAAGGCTGGTCTGAATGTCCTTTATCTGAAATCGCTCGAAGAGGCGGGCGCCCCGAACTTGGACCAGATTGCCTTTGATGTGGCGGGTGTGACCCTGTTCGAGGATTCTACGCAACTATCCGCAGCCGATACGCTGGGCGTGGATGTCGATCCGTCTCGCGATACCTCTGTAACGCCTGCTGATACGAGTATTTCTCGCATATCGGGATCATTCCTCCGTCCGGGTGCGGCAGCGGCTTCGGGTATCTTTGACGTAGAAGGACGCAATAAGGGCCTTTCTACGCAGGTGCTTCCGCGGGGTCGTTACATTGTGCGCCAGAAGGTGCAAGGCCGCACCGAGAACAGGATGTTCTTAAAGAAATAATTTCCCAGTTTGACTATGAAATAGGACTAAATCACTTTATTTTTGCGGTTTAGTCCTAATTTTTTGCCATCCTGCTAAATATGCGCAGTTGCTTATAATTGTCGCAATTACCTCTCGAAAAATTTTTACACACCTGCAACACGGAAACCGCACGCCGGGGCGTGAAGGTTTATACCGGCAGCTACCGCGAGGCAAAACCGATTACGTTATCAAGATGATCCTCATACCCGCATCAAAAAAAGGTCCCCGCGAATGCGGGGATCTTCTTTATTCTCTCAAGTCTGCACGGTACCATTCGCCGTAAGCGTCCGCTCGCTTGGTTGGGCTACCCAATGTTTCGCAGGCCCAGGTTTTACTTGTAAACCGCTTGTATGAAATTTCTGCATTTTCGTCAAGGAGCCCGTCGCAGTCTTTGACAAGGAATGCGACTGTGAAGAACATTGCAGTCTGCATGCATGTTCCTCCCGGATAAACCTCTGATATTTCGATACTTCCTTTGGAAATTTTACTCAATACATGCCCTGTGGGTTGGGCTCCGTCACTCGTACCGACAATGAACAATTTGCAGTTTTCTGGGAGGGGTATTTCCCCAGCAACAGCTGTTGCCAAGGGAAATTTTTGGGCAGCTTCGTCTAAGGAAATTTCATTGATGTGGGGTTTAGACAGGTCCGGAAAATATCCGTTGTAAGCCAGCACATGACTGTCGAACGAAAGCTCGCTCGGGTCATCGGTGAATTGTGCTGTATATTTGTCTAGCGTGAATGCTGCAGTGTCAATGGGCGTGGTGTCCCTGGGCATCTCGATTACGCTTATGGTGTCCGGCGGTTCAATACTGGAACTAGATTCGCCGCTCGTGCTTGATGATGACAAGGTGGAGAAACCGCCGTAATAACTTCCCGCCCCATCAAAGATTTTATTGCAGATGTCTGTTGCCGTATTCGAGAAATCGCTCACGACCGCGTTGAAAGTAATTGTGGAGTCCCCTTCTTTTGTGGTACAGGATGACGGATTGGTTGCGGTACATATGGTGAGCGATTCCATCCGGTGATCCCCGCAGAACAATTCCAGGTTTCCGTCTTCGTCGCATCCTTCCCACCAACTGGGAATCGAACCGCACGAGGCGCTGAATCGGGTGTAGATGCCGCTACACAGATTCCCTGCATTTTCCAGTTTCAAGTGCGTGACGACTAAGTTATTTGAACTAATCTGGATTTCGGAAGAATAAGTTATCCCGTTTGCAGAACAAGTTGCCGATGCTCCGTTTTCCGCTTCAAAGGCCTGCAGTTCACCGCCATCCACTGTAATGGTCGATGTCGCTGCCGTCGTGAATTCGATTTTCTGTGAAATGGTGTTCGGGTCTACGGTCGCTCCTGCGGTAGATGTTTCGTCCGAAGAACAGGCGGCCAGCGCGATTAGCACAATGCTCCCGGTTGTGATAAATTTCTTGTTAAACATGTTTCTCCTCCTTTACTTTTCCCGTGCAAGGGAATAATTGAAAATTGATTCGGTAGACCTGATTCAGGTCCTTGTACTCGTTTGCGATGGCAACCACTTTCTTGCAGCAGTTGCTCACCTCCTCGACAATTCTGTCGTAGGCATCCTTGCATACGCCGAGGGTCGCTCCCGTAATGAACCGTTCATTTGCGCTATACCGGTCTACGGCACGTACAGCCATGCTGCCCATTTCCTTGTGCATGGCGCGAATGGCAATGGGGATGGATTCCTTCGATCCAATGACGGTCTGCTCCGTTTGCGAGTAAATCTTGTCGCCGTCCTTTTTCAGGAACCCGGCTTTCACCAAGAAGGCGAGGATGTCGCGCACTTCTTCGGCGGAAACGTATTCCTTGCATTCTTCGGCGATGTCGCGCGGGCGTGCTCCCGGCATCATCGGTGCAAGTTCGCGGATTACGGGGTACTTCCAGGATTCATAGTACTGGAATGCGTCCGCATCTACGACGCGTACCTTGTGCTCAAGGGCAATCTTTTCCATTTCGAGCAGGGCAGCCTTCTTTGTGCTGTCCGTCTCGGCGTTCCCGAAAAGAACGAGCTGCTTGAAATATTCGCTCTCGTACCCGACGAGTCCCATGGCCTTCGCGACCGGGGTAATCTTTATTTTGCTCAGGCTGCTTTGCCCCGTGCATACGAGTTTCAAGAAGTTCGGCGACGAGAACCCGGCGAGTTTGCAGAATTCGCGCCACGAAAATGCCCCGTGACTTTTACGGTAATCGTAGTAGTCCTGCATGTAGGCGCGGTAATCTTTGTATTCGAGTATCGATTTCATGCTTATAAAATAGGTTTGTTAAACCCCGAAGTCAATATTTGAATTATACAAAAATGCTTAAAAAGACGAAAAATATGCGAAATTTTAGTAAAAATGATAAAATTTCTCTCTAAATTATACGTCTTGTATTATTTGGAGTCAAATGTTGTCTTTTGGAGCCAAAATAATCTACATTAGCAGGACAAAGAAACACTATACACAAAAGGATCCAATATGGCAAACAAGTACGCCGGTACCCAGACCGAAAAGAATCTCCAGGCCGCCTTCGCAGGTGAATCCCAGGCACGCAACAAGTACACCTACTTTGCAAGTTGCGCAAAGAAGGAAGGCTATGAACAGATCGCCGAACTGTTCCTGAAAACCGCAGACAACGAAAAGGAACATGCCAAGCTTTGGTTCAAGGAACTCGAAGGTATTGGCGATACCGCAGCAAACCTGAAGGCCGCTGCCGACGGTGAAAACTACGAATGGACCGACATGTACGAAGACTTTGCGAAGACCGCCGAAGCTGAAGGCTTCAAGGCTCTCGCCAACAAGTTCCGCATGGTCGCCGCTATCGAAAAGCGCCACGAAGAACGCTACCGCGCCCTCCTCAAGAACGTGGAAACCGCTGCCGTGTTCGAGAAGAGCGAAGTCAAGGTGTGGGAATGCCGCAACTGCGGCCACATCGTCGTGGGCACCAAGGCCCCGGCTGC
>JAGAAW010000054.1 GCA_017615055.1 Fibrobacter sp. | reverse complement strand
ATCATCCCGCGCCGCATCTCCGGCACCTCTGCCAAGTACCAGCGTATGCTGAACGAGGCTATCAAGCGTGCCCGTCAGATGGCCATTCTCCCGTTCGTTTCGGACAGTCTGCGCTAAGGAGGAACTAGACTATGGAAATTATTCTTAAGGCCAACGTTCCCCACTTGGGCAAGATGCTCGACGTCGTGAAGGTTAAGGACGGTTACGCTCGTAACTTCCTCTTCCCGCGTAAGCTCGCTGTCCGTGCTACCAAGGAAGCCAAGCTCCAGATCGAAACCAACCGCGCTGCTCTCGAAGCTCAGTTCCAGAAGGAACTCGCCGCTGCTGGTGACGTCGCTGCCAAGCTTTCTCAGATTTCTGTCAACCTCGAACGCCGCGTTGTCGAAGGCGATCGTCTCTACGGTTCTGTGACCGCTGGTGACATTGCTGACGCCATCACTAAGGCCGGTGTCAAGGTTACCCGTGCTCAGGTCGAACTTGCTGAACCTATCAAGCAGGTCGGCGTGTTCACCGTCACCATCAAGGTGTTCGGCGATGTCGAAGCACAGGTCAAGGTTTGGGTGGTCGCCGCGAAGTAATTCCGGCCCCGCTTGGATTTTGAGGACCGCTCCCATTCGGGGGCGGTTTTTTGTTGAAAAAAGGCTATTTCGGCCGGCTCAATTTGCTATTTTATAGCCGTATGCATAAGTTTCATTTAGTGGCATGTTTTGCCGGTCTTCTGGCGGTGCAGTCCTTTGCGCAGCCGCGTGACCTTTTTGCGGAGTTCGAGGCGGAAGCCGAGGCTGCCCAGTCGAGCGAGACGGTTGTTTCGTCCAGTTCGGTTGCAGTCTCCAGTAGTAGCGTCGCCCCTGTTTCTAGTGCAGCGCTGTCTTCGAGTTCCGTCGCTCCCTCCAGTTCGAGTGTTGCGAGCAGTTCTTCTGTAGTTGTATCTTCAAGTTCTGTGGCTCCGGCTGATACTGCTGCCCCCGCTGCTGCTGACACAACCGCCCCGGCTGTTGCTGATACGACCGCTCCGGCCGATACTGCTGTTGTTGATTCCGCTGCCGCCGATTCCGCGCAGCCGATGACTCCCGAGCAAGCCTATGCTGCAGAGATGAGGAGGCTTGCTGAGGAAAACCGCATCCGTGATTCCCTTGCTGCCCTCAGTTCCAGCAGCTCCGAGCAGCCTGCTCCGGATATTTCGTCTAGTTCTATGAGCCGTCGTGACCTGCTTGGCCCCGTCAAGGTTTCCAAGGTCTATGGCATCGACGATATGAAGGGCCGTTACAAGAGCCCGCGTAAGGCGTTGTTCATGTCGCTTGTGGTGCCGGGTTCCGGCCAGCTGTATGTGGGCGGTTCGGCATTTACCAACGTACGTGGTGGAGTCTACTTGGCACTCGAAGCCGCACTCTGGGGCAGCTGGTACTACTTCTCGGTCTACAAGTACAATGACCAGGTCAAGAAGTACAAGAGTTTTGCCAAGGAGCACTACTCCATTGGCCGCTATGAACACGAAATGCGCGAGCTCCACAGCCAGCTTGCCGATGAGACGGAAGAATCTCGCTTCGAGACCCGCTACATGAATAGTCGTGAGGCGTTCTGCGAGGCTATCTACGGGAACGCGGCGTCGTCGGGTTGCTATACGGGTGACCGGTTGTTCCATAATGACAAGGCGCATCAAGATCGCTTCTCTGTCAGTAATCCGTCGACGCTCGAGGATGAAATCGATAATGTTGGTTCGTTCTACGATGGTGCTGCAGTCTACCAGCAGATTGCGGACAAGTCGTATGTGCTTGGCTGGGACGATGTGGAAGACCAGACGGTCGCCATGAACTTGGATCTCGAGGATGACGAACCCTCCGATGGCATCGTGCCGCTCGCGAAATCCTCGAACATGGATGAATACCGCTCCATGCGTGGCAAGGCGAATGACTACGCCGATCTGCAGGTGTGGTTCTTTGGCGGGATTATCCTGAACCACATTGTTTCTGCAATCGATGCCGCGTTTACGGCGAATGCACACAACAAGACGCTCTATTCCGAGGAACTCTCGTGGTACGACCGCCTCCACTTCGATAGCTATGTGAACTTTATCGGTGGGCTCGACGTGGGCGTGCAGGCAAGCTGGGGATTCTAGATGCGCCTCCTGATGGTCATTCTTCTGGTTGCGGTCTCCGCTTTTTCGCAGGTGGTCATCACCGTTGACGAGAGCGTGAGCAAGAACCAGGACAAGAGCCTCTGGCTTGCGCTTGGGGCGTCGGCCCTGTTACCCGGGATGGGCGAACTCTATTTGGACGAGCGTACTCTGGTCAAGCCTTTCGTGTGGACGGATGCAGCCCTCTGGCTTACGGCACTCGGGTCGTATTTCATTGGTGAACGCTACATTACCTCGGCACATGGCTATGCGGTAAGGCACGCGGGCCTCACTAGCGACAGCAAGGATATCTCGCTCCTCAATACGGTGGGCGACTACCGTAGCCGCGGGGGTGTCGCCGGCCAGAACTCCTCTCCCGATATGGACGAGGATTACAACCAGGCGATGATCCGTGCGGGGAAGGAGATTGACGACGAGTACAGCGAGAGTATCCAGTGGGACTGGGGCTCGAGCGACAATCCTGAATCTACCGAGCATATCGAGGAATACAAGAGCCGCCTGCGCCATTTCCGCGTGAGCCGCATTGTTTTCCAGGTATCTGTTGGTGCGTTGGTGGTAAACCGCGTGATATCGATTCTTGATGTGATGCGTATCTACCGGGCGACTTCGTCCAAGTCGTTTACGCAGAGGATGGAGTTTACACCCGAATTTCTGGAAGATGGTGGCGGAATCTTGATGAACGTGAAGTTCTGATGCAACCAAATGTATTCTATATGCATCTAAATAACGTGAAAAAATTTGTTATTCTCTTTTTTGCCTCGATTTTCCTTGCCGCCTGTGGCGGTGATTCTGCTGCACCTGGTGCGAAGGGTGCTCCGGGCAAGGGCGGCCCCGGCGGTAAGGGTGGCCCTGGTGGCAGACAGGCCCGCGAAATTGCCGTGGAAGGCTACATTGCCGAGGCACACGAGGGCGGAAAGGCTTTTTCTGCGATGGCGACCCTCGAACCCCTGAACAGCGTGGAACTTACTGCGGCTACTTCGGGCCGGCTCATGAACCTCTATGCGAAGGACGGCGCCCAGGTGCAGAAGGGCACGCTCCTTGCAAAGATTGACGATTCCGAACTGAAGGCACAACTCAAGCAGGCGGAATCGAACAAGCAACTAGCCCAGCAGAAGTTTGACCGTGCAAAGGGCCTTTACGAGAAGGATGGCACCACGAAGGCAGAAATGGAAGCGGCGGAAGCCTCGCTCAAGTCTTCGGAAGCGTCTGTGGAACTCATCAAGGCGCAGATTGCAAAGACCGAGGTTCGTGCCCCATTTGCGGGCAAGCTCGGGTTCGTGAATGTTTCCGTGGGCGCGTGGCTCACGACCGGGACCTCGATAGCGACTCTCAGCGAAGTGAAGAAGTTGAAGGCGAAATTCGCCCTCCCGCAGCGTTATGCATCGGCCCTGAAGGTGGGCGACGCCGTGGAACTCAAGGACGAGGAACGCAATATTTCTGCTAGCGGCAAGGTGAAGGCACTCGAGGCCGGCCTTTCCGAAAGTAGCCGTACACGCCAGGTGATGGTGGAAGTCAATAACGCCGGGGGCGAACTCCTCGCGGGTTCTTACGCGAAGGTGAACGTGACTATGCAGGCGGGAGTCGCAAAGAGCATCCCGATACCGGCCGAGGCGTTTACGCTGGACAAGGACGGAGCCTACGTGTTCGTGGCTACCGGCGGCAAGGCGAAAATCAAGCACGTGGAGACTGGCCTCCGTACGCCGATTGCGGTCGATGTGACCGGCGGGCTTAATGAAGGCGATACCGTGATAACCTCCGGCCTGATCAGCCTGCGTGAAGGTGTATCCGTGCGTATCCGCGAAATCCGCCACAATACCGATTACGAAGTGGAGTAGGTGAGCGATGAGTGTTGCGAACCTTTCCGTACGTCGCCCGGTGCTCATGACGGTGATGGCGCTTGTCATCATCTTGCTCGGCGCGTTCGGAGCCACCAACCTGGGCGTGCGCGAATACCCGAACGTGGACTACCCGCTTATCCAGGTGCGTACATCGTACCCGGGCGCTAACGCCGCGGTGGTGGAGGCGGAAGTTACTGAAATACTTGAAGCGTCTATCAACAGTGCCTCGGGCATTAAGGCGCTTACCTCGACGAGCCGTGACGGGTTCTCCTACATCAGTATTGAATTCGAGACGGGTATGGACCTGGAGGCTGCCGCGAACGAGATCCGCGACCGCGTGAGCCGCGTGCGCCGCAGGCTCCCGGATGACGTAGATGAACCGACGGTCTACAAGTCCGATAGCGATAACGACCCGATCTTGATGGTGAGCCTCGTGAGCGACAAGCTCGACCCGATGGAAGTTTCTGAAATTGCGAACAACCATGTGAAGGAACGCCTGCAGACCATCAACGGCGTGTCCGAAGTCGCGATATGGGGCGAAAAGCGCCCGACGGTGCGCCTGTGGATTGACCCGGTGCGCCTGCAGGCTCTTGGCGTTTCGGGAGCCGAGATGTCGGCGGCGCTCAAGAAGGGCAACCTGGAATTGCCCTCCGGTTCTATCGAGGGTAGCGAGACGACGCTTTCTATCCGCACGCTGGGCCGCATATTAGACCCGAAGGCTTTCGAGAACATTGCGGTAAAGACTGCTGCTGACGGTACCGTGATTCGCATTTCCGATGTGGCGGATATCCATTACGAACCGAAGGATACGCGTACCGGGTTCCGCCGCAACGGCAAGAACTCCATCACGCTTGCCCTGATGGCACAGCCGGGCTCTAACCACGTGGAAATCGCCAACGAGTTCTACAAGCGCGTGGAAGATATCCGCCGCGAGATTCCCGATGGCGTGCAGATCCTTTATGGGCGCGATACCTCCATCAACATCCGAGCCTCCATCAAGGAAGTGGTGGAAACCATCTTTATCGCGTTCCTCTTGGTGATTGCGATTATCTTCGCGTTCCTGCGACAGGCCCGCACGACGCTCATCCCGATGGTGGTTGTACCGGTGGCTGTTATCGGAAGTTTCTTCGTGCTTTACCTTTGCGGTTTCTCGATTAACGTGTTGACTTTGCTTGCGATGGTGCTTGCGATTGGCCTTGTGGTCGATGATGCCATCGTGATTGTGGAGAACATTTACCACAAGATTGAACGCGGCATGACGCCCAAGCAGGCGGCAGTCGCGGGGACGAACGAAATCTTCTTCGCGGTGATTGCAACATCGGTTGTGTTGATGGCCGTGTTCGTGCCGGTGCTTGCGCTGGGCGGTACTACGGGCCTCCTGTTCCGCGAGTTTGTTGCGGTGATGATCGGTACGGTGTTCCTTTCGACGCTCTGTGCGCTCACGCTCTCGCCGATGCTCTGCTCCAAGTTCCTGAGCCGCCAGAAACAGGGGTGGTTCTTCCGCGTTACGGAACCGTTCTTCAATTGGCTCAACCGGGGTTATTCTGTACTTCTGGGAATCTTCCTCAAGTTGCGCTTCTTGCTTTTCCCGATAGTGGCGGGCTTGCTTGCGGCGGCATATTTCTGCTTCAACAACATGAGTAGTGAAATGGCCCCGACGGAAGATTCCAACGCGGTCATGGTGAACTTGAACATGCCCGAGGGAGTGACGCTCACGCGCACCAAGCGCATGGCCGATGCCTTTGCCGAAGAGGTAATTGCGCTCATGGATAGCAACGAGTACACCGAAATCCAGGCGGGTGCGTGGAATGCGGGTAACTCGAGAATGCGTATATTCCTGAACGATGACAAGAAGGCTCGCCGCCCGCAGAGCGAAATTGCCCGCTCTATCCAGGTGCTCGGTAACGAGTACCCCGACCTGCGCGTGATGGTGTTTGAACCGCAGAGCATCAGCACGCAGCGCGGTGGCCTCCCGGTGCAGTTCGTGCTGCAGGCCCCGAATATCGAAATCCTGCGTACGCTCGTGCCCAAGTTCGAAGAAGAGGCGAGCAAGAGTCCCGTGTTCAGCGTGGTGAACACGAACCTGCGCTTCACCAAGCCGGAACTGCATATCGAGATCTTGCGCGACAAGGCGAACGAAGAAGGTGTATCGGTGAATGACATCGCGCAGGCGGTACAACTTGCGATTAGCGACCAGAGCTATGGTGAATTCTACAAGGATGGCCGCCAGTACGATATTATCGGCGCGGTAGGTTACCAGTATAGGAGCTCTCCCGAGAACATCTCGATGCTTACCGTTAAGAACGGGAAGGGCGAACTCGTGAGTCTTGATAACTTCATTACGTTCAGCGAAAGGTCCGCATCGCCGTCGCTCCCGCGATTCAACCGTTTTAGTGCCGCCACCATTCAGGCGGGCCTTGTTCCTGGGAAGACGATTGGCGACGGCGTGGAAGAGATGCGCCGCATCGCGAAGCACCTCCTGAAGGATTACCCGAACGTGAGTACCGCATTGAGCGGGTCCTCCAAGGAGTTCGAGGAAAGTTCCAGCGGGCTCTACATCGTGTTCCTGCTTGCACTTGCGCTCGTGTTCCTTGTACTTGCAGGCCAGTTTGAAAGCTTCCGCGCTCCCTTTGTGATATTCTTTACGGTGCCTCTTGCACTTGCGGGTGCGCTAGCCTGCCTGTTCATTACCGGCCAGACGCTCAACATCTTTAGCGAGATTGCACTTATTTTGCTTATCGCACTCGTGACGAAGAACGGTATCTTGATTGTGGAATTTGCAAACCAGATTGCGGCGAATACCGGGTGCTCAAAGCTCGAGGCGGCTCGGATGGCGGCGGAACGCCGCTTCCGTCCAATCCTCATGACGAGCCTCTCTACGGTATTGGGCGCCGTGCCGCTCATTATGACCGGCACCCCGAGCCGCATCGCGATGGGCATTGCCATTGCGGGTGGCCTCACGTTCGCCACGTTCCTCTCGCTGTTTATTGTGCCTGCTGCGTACAGCTTCTTTGCGGGCAAGGCTTCAATGGATGCTATGAAGAGCACCGATGCGTCAAAGATGGCGTAAGAGAAGTGCCTATTTTACCATCTGGAATACTTTCTCGCCATCGCGGCTCATGCCGTACTTGGTGCGGAGAATCTGCTCCTTGTAGAGCGAGTCGTTCTGGAGTCGGTCAATTTCGGACTTGTAGTCTTCGATGACGCCCTTGAGCGAATCCACCTTGAATTCGTATTCCGTTATCAGGTGCTCGATTTTCTTTTGCTCGAACAGGTTGCCCTTGCTAAAAAACAACTGCAGCACAAGAACGCCTATGAAGAACAGGAAGGCGAGTATAAAGATGTAGATTCTCTTGTGCATTAGGTTGCTCCGTTGAAATGGAAACTGAAGTTGTCTTCGGTGTAGGCGAGTCCAGCCATTTCTAGTTCTGTCAATATAGTTAAAAGTTGGTTTACTTCAAGGCCTGTTTCTGCCTGAAGTTCGGAAAAAGTTTTTCGGTAGCCGTTCACCTTCAGGAAAAATGATTTTGTATTGTCGTTCAGGTTACAGCCGGTAAGTGCAAGTTCCTCGAAACTGATGCCCCCGCTCCTGGGGAGTCCGAGCGCGGTACAGAGGCTTTCGGGCCTAAATATCGGCTTGGCGATGCCCCTGTCGAGCAAGTCGTTCGTGCCGCTCGCCACTTCGCAGTCGAAGTCGCCCGGGATGGCGTAAAGGGGCCTGGAATCCTTGCGGGCAAAGTCGCCGGTGAGCAGAGCTCCTCCCTTTTTCTTGCTCTGGACAATGACAGTTGCCTTGCTGAGGCCAGCGATAATCCTGTTCCTTGCGGGGAAATTGCTCTTGTAAGCGACCTCATCGGGTTCAAACTGGCTTACGAGCGCACCCCCTGCATCAAGGATGCGCTTGGCGAGGTCGCCGCGGCTCCCTTCGATTTTCGTGCCCAGTCCCTGCGCGAGGACTGCGATTGTCGGGATGCCCGCCTCGAGTGCCGCCTCGTGGCACAAACTATCGATGCCCTGCGCGAGCCCCGAGACGACGATGGCCTGCGTCCCCTTGAGCGAGAATACGAGCCGCTTGCAGAGTTCACGCGCGTTGCTGCCCGGCCTGCGGGTGCCGACCATCGCGATTCCCACGGGAGTCTTGCTGGCATCACTTTCGGGCAGTGTCGGGGGAGGGAGTTTTCCCCTCGCATAGATGAATTCGGGCTTGTGTGTGGAGCTATTGAGCAGGAGTGGAAAATCCCCTGCCTCAATGCGGTAAATGTCAGTGCTATTCATGGTAAATCCAGTGAAAGCGCTATAAAGAACATGGGGCGCACAGGTGCGCTGCCCAATCGCCCGGGTCCGGAAAGTCCGGTACCTGTATTTAGCCTAGGCCCGCGGAGAATATAGCAAAAAACTATCTTTTAAACCATGAAATACACGTTCGATGATTTGGTCAACATTCTGAAGCGCCTCCGAGCCGAAGACGGATGCCCGTGGGACCGCGCTCAGGATACGCATACGCTCTTGCCGTACCTGGTAGAAGAAAGCAGCGAGTTTATCGATGCCGCGCTCGATGGCGACAAGGCGCACATGTGCGAGGAACTCGGCGATGTGCTGTTGCAGGTGGTTTTCCATGCGCAGGTTTGCAAGGAGAGTGGCGATTTCAATATCGATGATGTGGTGCAGGGAATTTGCGAGAAGATGATTCGCAGGCACCCGCACGTTTTTGGCGATGCACATGTAGATACTGCGGGTGAGGTAAGCCGCCGCTGGGAAAAGATCAAGGCCCAGGAGGCGACTCACCAGAAAGATACGGGCATGTCCGTGATGGATAAGGTCAGTAAGAGCATGCCGACGCTCGCCCGCACGCAGGATATCATCCGCAGGGTGGCGAAGGTGGGCTTTGACTGGGGCGAGAGCGCACCTGTATTTGACAAGGCGCAGGAGGAATTCGCGGAATTCCGTGCCGAACTGGAGAAGGTCACGCCCGAAAACGCGAATACCGACCGCCTGGAAGACGAGTTCGGCGATATCATGTTCTGCCTCGTGAATGTGGCGCGCCACAGCGGGTTCAATGCCGACGTGGCGCTCCGCCGTGCGAACGCAAAGTTCGAGAAGCGCTTCCGCGAAGTGGAACGCCTTGCGTGCGAGCAGGGGAAAGCCCTGCCCGAATTTGGCCTGGAAGGCCTGCAGCAGTTATGGAAGCAGGCTAAGGCATCCGCTCGATAGTGATGGTGTCCTGCAGGTCTATGCGCAGGAGCCCGTCCCTTGCGGCAACATAGAACTTGTCAAAATTACACGAATTATCATCGGCGCCGGTGGCGTCGAATTCCAGCACGTCCTTGTACGTCTTCTTGCCCACGGTGAGAGAATCCAGCATGCGGATTGTGTAGCCGTCGCTGTTTGTCATCTTGTTCCCGTCAAGGTTCTTGAATACGATATCTGGGCCGTAGTGCCAAATGCCGTCGCGTAAATACCTGAGGCACGAAACGGTCATCTTGCCGCCATCTCCATCGCATTCGACACGCAGGTCGATATTGATTTCGTTGAGGTCGCCCGATGTCTCGAAATAGAAGTTCTCGGGCTTGTGGCTGTAGATGCGCTCGCTGTAGGTGTCCTCGATACCCCAGTTGTCTACGACCTTGACGGTGTCGCTCCATTCCTGTTCTTTTTGCACCAATTTTTCGAAATCGCCTCCGACATAGTCGTCATCTTCAAACATCCCGCACGAGGTGAGAGCCATGCCTGCGGCCAGGAGGCTGGCGAGTTTCATGAGTTTATTCATTGTCGCCCCCTTCCTTGATGGTGAAACTCTTGCCGTCTGTGGTTTCAAATTTCAGGATTCCTTTTTCCTTGGAAAAATAAAGGTAGGCAGTGTCGCCGGGAGCTTCTTCGTTATAGATGTGTTCGTTGTAGTGCGCATTGTCCATGATGACGAATACGCTGTCGTAGGTCGTTCCGTTGAAGGTGATGGTGTCGAGTATCATGAGGGTGTTGTCGGCACCCATCGGATTGCCGTCGAACTCAAGACCTACGGAGAATCTCGTGTTCCCATGGCTTATGCTCATCGGTATGCGATAAGATCTTTCTATATAGCTGTCGTCGATGTCGCCGTAGAAGTTTACCTCGACGCTCATGATGGGGTAGGTGGATGTGAGTAGGACGGTACGGTCCTCTTCTTCGGCCTCTACGCAGTAGTCCGTCCAGTCGTTCTTGAAAATGGAGTCCTGGGTTACGGTCAGGTCGAATTCGAACCCTTCGGAATGCACGTAGTGGGTCGTTGTGCCCTTCTTGAAGTTCCCCGTCGTCTTCTGGCAGTCGGCGAGTTTTAGTTTCGGGCGATACACGTCGTCGCAAGTGTCGGTAGACCCGCAGGCTGTGAAGATTGCTGTGCTGGCGACAATCGCTAGCACACCCATTAGGGCCAATAATGCTCTTTTTTGCATTTTTATTCTCCTTTTTCCCTTTCGCATAAAATAGCAAAAAGACTTTGTCCGTAACCATTCCGGGAGCCGTATTCCACGTTGGAATGTTCCTTGCGGGAACGGTATTTCATGAAAAATTTTGTTCACGGAGGCTTTTTGCGGGGTATATTATGGATGTGCTTCCACTCAGTCCTGGTTCTGGAGAAGGGATGCCGGATCGAACCGCGGGGTAGGACTTATTGGGCGCACGCTTTCTATTCCAAAAAAGCACTCGGTCTTCGGGCCGGGTGTTTTTTTTGTCTTTTTAGGGCGAATGAGTGCGTTTTAGGGGTGCTCGGGATATTGAAACTTGCTCAAATGTTTAGTATATTTGTGGCATGACCAAGTCCATCGAGATACGCGACGCGCACGAGCATAACTTACGCCATGTGAACCTTTCCATTCCCCGCGATTCCATCGTGGTGGTGACCGGAGTGTCGGGTTCGGGCAAGTCGAGTCTCGCATTCGATACGGTATTCCAGGAAGGCCAGAGGCGCTTCGTGGAATCGCTCTCGGCGTATGCGCGCCAGTTCATCGGCCGCATGAAGCACCCCGAGGTGGAGAGCGTACGCGGCATTTCGCCGACGATCTCGATTGACCAGAAGACTGTGAACCGCAACCCGCGTTCGACGGTGGGTACGGTCGTAGAAATTTTGGACCATTACCGCTTGCTTTTTGCGCGCCTCGGTGTGCCGCATTGCCCCGATTGCGGGCGCGTGATCCAGGCACAGACGGTGGACCAGATTGTAGATAATTTGTACGTGAGCGACGAGGGTAAGCAGATTACGGTGATGGCCCCGATTGTGCAGGAGCGCAAGGGCGAATACCGCAAGGAACTGGCCGAACTCAAGGAAAACGGTTTTGTGCGTGCCCGTGTGGATGGCACGATTTATCGCCTGGAAGATGTTCCTGCGCTTGTGCGTTACGAGAAGCACACGATTGAAGCGGTGATTGACCGATTGACGCTGGAACGCAAGAACATGAGCCGTTTGCGCGAGGCTCTGGAAGGTGCGCTCAAGTTGACCGACGGGAAACTCGTGAGTTTCTTGCTGTCGGCGGGCGGTTCTGGCAAGGATGGCGCCGGAGATGCTGGTGCCGGAACTGCGCCGGGTAAGGAAGAATATCGCCTGCAGGGTACATTGCTCGCTTGTCCCAAGTGCGGCATCTCCATTCCGGAACTGGAACCGCGATTCTTCAGTTTTAACGACCCGAAGGGCCGCTGCCCCGCGTGCAAGGGCATGGGCGAAAGCTACAAGTTCGACCTGGACTTGATTATCCCGGACAAGACGAAATCCATTAAGGAAGGCTGCATCGCCACCATCAAGAAGGACGACGGTACGCTGATTTTCAGCGATTTCGGTCGCCGCAACCTGCGCAACATCGCAAACGAGATGCATTTTTCGCTCGATACGCCGTGGAATAAGCTCAAGAAGGCGCAACAGGATGCTGTGCTGTACGGCACGCCGAGCGAATCGGAGCGCGGGATTATCCCCATCATGCAGGAACTGTGGGACATGTGGCACATTTACCACTTCCGCAAGTACATGCAGATTGGTGTTTGCCCCGAATGCCACGGCACGCGTATCAACCGCACGGCGAACGCGGTCACGTTCCACGGGCACAACCTGACCGAGATGACTGAATGGTCCGTCGAGAAGTCGGTGGAATTTTTCAACAAGCTCGACTTGTCCGAGAAGGAAAAGCGAATCGGCAAGGAAATTCTGAAGGAAATCCGTGGGCGACTTTCTTTCTTGAATGCGGTGGGGCTTGGCTACCTGAATATCAACCGCAAGGCGTCCACGCTTTCTGGCGGCGAGGCGCAGCGAATCAGGCTTGCAAGTGCCGTGGGCGCCGGCCTGCAGGGCGTGCTTTATGTACTTGACGAGCCGAGCATCGGGCTTCACCCGCGCGATAACGATAAGTTGCTCGGAATGCTGGAGCATTTGCGCGCGCAGGGCAACTCCCTGATTATCGTGGAACACGACGAAGACACGATGCGCCATGCGGACTGTGTGATTGACGTGGGGCCGGGTGCCGGCGTGGAAGGCGGTCGCGTGATTGCGGCAGGGACTGTCGAGGAACTCGAGAAGAACAAGGCTTCGCTGACGGGCGCGTACTTGAGTGGCCGCAAGGCGATCGAGATTCCCGAGAAGCGAAAGAAGATTGACAAGAATACGCCGAAACTCAAGATTTGCGGTGCGGCAGAAAACAACCTCAAGAATATCGATGTCGAAATCCCGCTCGATGGCGCATTGACCGTGGTGACGGGTGTTTCGGGCTCCGGCAAGAGCACGCTGATTAACCAGATTTTGCGCCGCGAATTGGCCCGCGTATTCTATAACGCCGAAGAACCGGTCGGAAAGTTTGACCACCTGGAAGGTCTCGAGAATATCGACAAGGTGATTGAAATTGACCAGACGCCGATTGGCCGCACTCCGCGAAGCAATCCGGCAACGTACACCAAGATTTGGGACGATGTGCGCGACCTTTTCGCGAGCATGGAAGAGAGCAAGATTCGCGGTTACAGCAAGAGCCGTTTCAGCTTCAACGTGAAGGGCGGCCGCTGCGATGCGTGCGAAGGTGCGGGCGTGAAAATCGTTGACATGCACATTCTGCCGAGTGTGCAGGTGACATGCGAAGTCTGTGGCGGCAAGCGCTTTAACGACGCGACCCGCGAAGTGTATTTCAAGGGGAAGAACGTTTCCGAAATCTTGGACATGAGCATTGCCGATGCGGCGGAATTCTTCAAGGACATCCCGAAGATTGCACAGCCGCTGAATCTGCTCGTGGAAGTGGGCCTCGGCTACCTCACTCTGGGCCAGCCTTCGACAACGCTGAGCGGGGGAGAGGCGCAGAGAATCAAGATTGCCTCTGAGTTGCGCCGCCCGGGTACCGGCAAGACGCTTTACCTGCTCGACGAGCCGACGACTGGCTTGCACTTTGAAGACATCCGCAAGCTCATGGATTGCTTGAATCGCTTGCGCAGTCTCGGCAACAGCGTCGTGATTATCGAACACAACTTGGACGTGATCAAGTGCGCCGACTGGATTATTGACTTGGGCCCGGATGCTGGCGTTCACGGTGGTCGCGTGATTGCGACGGGTACGCCCGAACAGATTGCGAAGAGCAAGAAGTCCGAAACGGGCCGCTATCTTGCTCCGGTGCTAGCGAAAAAGCATGGCGAGAACCATCATTTTGACCGCACGCTCAAGGGCGGCGAAGACTTGTCGCTCGATATCGAGGTGCATGGTGCCCGCAAGCATAACCTCAAGAACATTGACGTGACGATTCCGCGCCACAAGCTCACGGTGGTTACCGGTGTTTCGGGTTCCGGCAAGTCGAGCCTCGCGTTCCATACGCTTTTTAGCGAAGGCCAGCGCCGCTTTGTTGAAACCTTAAGTACTTACGCCCGCCGATTCCTCGGTCGCCCCGACCATGGGAGCATCGATTCCATTTCGGGCCTGGCACCTGCGATTGCGATTGACCAGAAGAGCGCGAGCAAGAGCCCGCGCAGTACGGTCGCGACCCTCACCGAAATCTATGACTACTTCCGCATTTTCTGGGCGAGGGTCGGGACCCCGCATTGCTTGAAATGCGGAAAGCCCGTGGCTTCGTACAGCGCGGGCGACCTGATGCAACATGCTTTCGAACGTGACCTCAATAAGAAAGTCACGGTGCTTGCCCCGTTCGAAATAAAGGACGTGCTGAAACTTTCGAAGATTCTCACCGAGAAGGGCTATCGCAAGGTTTATTTCGGCGACAAACTTGTGGAACTCCCGTTACCGAAAATTCCGACCCGCGAAAAGCAGTTGTTCGCCATCGTCGATACGGTAGTGGTCAAGGAAGAAAATCGCGCCCGCCTGGTGGAAGCGTTCGAACGCGGCTATCGCGACGGCAACGGAATCCTCTACGTGGAAGACGAGAAGGGAAGCCGCCTCGCGTGCTCCGAAAAGCCAGGTTGCCCCGAATGCGGCTGGTACATGGATTCGGCGCTCAATCCCAAGCACTTCAGTTTCAATACGCACTGGGGTGCTTGCGAAACCTGCCTTGGTCTCGGTCACGATTACGATGGCCATGTTTGCCCGGATTGTCACGGTGAACGCCTCAAGCCCGAATACCTTGCGGTGCGCATTGGCGACAAGAACATCATGGACGTGAACCACATGAGCATCGCCCAGGCATACGAATGGTTCAGTAACGAGAATTTCAAGCGCGACAACTTCAAGGGCGACAAGAATGCCGATGGCAAGATGACTGTCGCAGAACCCTTGCTCCGCGAAATTGTCGGGCGCCTCAACTTCTTGAAGGGCGTGGGCCTCGGCTATATTGGCCTCGACCGCGCGGGCGACACGCTTAGCGGTGGCGAATCGCAGAGAATCCGCCTCGCAAGCCAGATCGGTAGCGGCCTCGAAGGCGTGCTCTACGTGCTTGACGAGCCCACGGTGGGCCTGCACGAAAGCGATACCGCCATGCTGCTCGATACGCTTTACCGCCTGCGCGACCTCGGCAATACGCTCGTGGTCGTGGAACACGACATGAAGATGATGCAGGCTGCCGACCACATTATCGATATGGGCCCGGCGGCGGGCGAGTTCGGTGGCGAGGTCGTCGCCGAGGGCTCTCCGGCACAGCTTTCCAAGCCATATGCGCTCCAGCAGTTCCCGCGCAGCGAAACGGTCAAGTACCTCACGCACACTATCCCGATGGCAAACGAGATTGCGGCACGCCCCATCACGGATTCTACGGAGTTCTACGAGTTCGAAAAGCTCAAGCACAACAACTTGAAGAATTTGTCTGTAAAGTTCCCGAAGGGCGCCATCAGTGTGGTCTGCGGCGTGTCGGGCTCGGGCAAGAGCTCCATGGTCATGGATGAAATCTTCCCGCGCCTCAAGAAGAAGTTCCAGGCCCGTGGCCGCAAGAAGCAGAGCGGTGAAGTGTTGCTGGTGGACCAGAGCCCGATTTCGGGTACGCCTCGCAGCACGCCCGCGAGTTTCACGGGCGTGTTTGACGACATACGCAAGCTATTCGCCAAACTGCCGCAAGCCAAGTTGAAAGGCTTCGACTACGGGCGCTTCAGT
>JAGAAW010000053.1 GCA_017615055.1 Fibrobacter sp. | reverse complement strand
GCGCTCCACCAGGTGAACGAAGAATGCAAGGCCGACATCCTGTACCTCGTCGACAGCTTCGGCGCCTTCTACCAGGAAGACATCGACAAGGAAATCACGCGCTACAGGAACATCGTGAAGAACAAGAAGTTCGGTTTCCACGGTCACAACAACCAGCAGCTCGCCTTCAGCAACACGATCCAGGCCATCATCGACCATGTGGACTACCTCGACGGTTCCGTATCCGGCATGGGCCGCGGCGCAGGCAACTGCACCACCGAACTTTTGCTCAGCTTCCTCAAGAACCCGAAATACGATCTGCGCCCGGTTCTCGACGCCATCCAGGAACTCTTCCTCCCGCTCAAGGAAAAGTACGAATGGGGCTACATCATCCCGCAGATGATTACGGGTATGCTCAACCGCCACCCGCAAGACGCCATCGCCGTCCGCAAGACGGAAGACAAGGACAAATACCGCAAGTTCTACGAACGCATGATTAACGATTAACGTTAGAACAAGAAACTAAAAAGCCTCGGCATTACGCCGAGGCTTCTTTTTTTAACCAACCCAGTGTTCACCTGAGACTTTTGAGATTCCTTACTTTGTCACGCGGATGCGGAGTGCACCGGCAGCGGACTTCGCGACGAACATTCCGCCACGCTTGGCGAGGTCCGCAGCGCCCGCACGCAGTTCTTGCATTCCGGCAGCACGCACCGTTCCGAGGTAGCTACCGCCCATGTCGAAGATACGGTATTCCATAGACACGTCCGGCATCTTGAAGAGTGTCTTCGCGATTGTCGTAGTAGTATCGCCACCGATCGGTTCGGGGTCTGTAGCGTCCTTGCCCTTCACGAAGGTAAAGTAGTCCACGTCCATCCAGTCGCCGGTCACGGTGAAGCGAAGGATATGTTCGCCAGCCGTAAGGGTCACATTCCTCTGGACCTTGTTGTAGTCGTCGTAATTCTCTTCGCCATCATTCTTCGGCACCGAAATCGTATCGGTCAAAGCCTTGCCGTCAAGGGACATCTGGAACCCGGAAGTCGCATTGGCAGAGGCAACCGCGGCAAAGAAGGTGTAGTCACCCGCTTCCTTCACGTTCACCATGTATTCGAGCCATTCGCCAGCCTGGTTGTAGCCCACGATAACGCCGGTAGCCTTCTTGTAGAGGTCCACACCAGTGCCTTCACGGAGGTCGGAATCGCCATGGTTTTCGGCGTCGTTTTCGTTGTAGCTCTTGTTTTCCTTGCCGGTACCCGGGATGTCGAAGTTTTCGGCCTCAATCTTGCCCGGCAAGTCAATAGCCTTGCCCGTAAACGGTTCACGAGGAACAGGATCGGCAGGAGTACCGATACCCACGAGTGTCACGATGCAGTCCTTGTTGCTCGTGTTACCCGGATCCATGGTAATCGTCACGGAGCCGTTCTTGACTTCGATTTCGCCATCGTCCTGTGCGTTCTTCGCTTCGCTCGTGGTGTACACGTGGAAGGTCTGAACATCGGCACCCTGGACATTGATGGTCACGGTCTTGGCATTCTTGTAGTCGCGGTTCACGAGCACCACGATAACGCTGTCGCCTTCAGAGCTCTTGTAGGCACTCGCAAACAGGTTCGCCTCGGGCTTGGCAGTCGCACCAACGCGGATTGCACCCGGACGAATAAAGCGAGCATACTGGCTCATGATATAGCCGCGCTTAGAAACCTTGCCGATTTCGTTACTCGGAATGCTGAGTTTGTTGCCAAAATCCTTTTCCATGATCAGGCCGTAGCAACGACGGATGTACCACCAGGTGTACTGATTGAAGTTACCGATAGCAAGGCCGCGGAACATTTCGTAAGCCACGTCCATGGCACGCACGGTATCCAGTTTGTTCTGGTTTGCCTGGTCACCGGTACGCATCACGGTACGCCAGTAGTTACCACTGCCCTGGCTTTCGGTATAGTGTTCCGTCATCCAGCGTTCCACGTTCTTCTGGTCAGCAAGGCTATACTGGAAGAAGTTATCACCCGTAGATGCCTCGGAAGCATAGAAGTGCGCACCGAGAATGTCCCAGTTCTTGAGGGCGCTGGCATCGTTCAGCACCTTGTTGTAGAGGTTCTTGTCGTAGCGGAAAGATTCCGTCGAAATCACCTTGGCTCCGTTCTTGCGCATCTGATCGGCATAGCCCTTGGTGAAATTGTAGATTTCATCTGCACTCCAGCAAGCCCATTCGCCACACCAGTCCGGTTCGTTACTGATGGAGATTGCATACAGGGGGACGCCCTGGTTCTTCATGTAATCATTGAAACTGTTCAGGTGCTCCACATACTTCTGGTAGTTGGAAGAACTCATATGCTGGTTGGCGCCTGCATAAGGAGAAGTCCATGGAGTTGCGTACAAAATAAAGTCATTACCTGCAACAGCCTTCGCATACTTTGCAGCCTGAACTTCTTTATTAAAATCACTGGAGTTTGCATACACCGGAATACGGAGCGTGTTCAAGCCAATCTGGCCATCGCCCGTACCGAATGCAAGTTTGGCATCGGCTTCGGAAAGTCCGCCACCGCCTTGCCACTGATTATGCACCATGCCGCCGAATCCGCGGATAACCTGGTGTTCTTCGGTCACATCGACATTGACCGTCGATGCAAAAGCAGTGGATGCAAAAGCACCCGCAATCGCCAGCTGTTTCCAAACGTTTTTCATAACATCCCTTTTTTACCAAAAGAAACCCGCAGGATTGCGGTCCCATACCCTAAAAATAGATGCTAACATGCGTAAAATCGCACTATACACAACTTTTTCCATTTACGTTTTGGCCATAGAGACAAGGGAGGGTTTCACACGGTTCACCCTCCCTAAAACCCTCCCAACGCGCACATAATCGCCTAAAACAGGGTAGTTGCTTTAGGGCGGGGGAGATTAAGTGCACGCGCACCTTCGGTGCATACAAGACAAGGGAGGGAAAAAATGCTGAATTTGGCTTAAAAACAGCAAAAAAGCACCCTGAAGCAAGGAGCTTCAGGGCACTTTGCGGCACCCGAGGGTGCCGGCTTGGATGTGTGGTGTTTAGGGACTCTTTTTGGCTATCCTACCTAGATACGGACACCATAAACTTGCTGTTGCCATTCTTCTGCCTGAGCATGTAGACGCCCTTGTTGAAACCGGCAGCCTTCAGGGCTTCAACCGCATTCCCGGCAGAAAGATCAACCGTACCGAGGTTCTTGCCGGTAAGGCCAAACACGTCGTACGCCTTTGCAGAGGCATGCTGGAACTTGGTCGGGGTAATCCCGATTGTCCCAACCTCCCCGAGCGAGAACCAGTCCACATTCACGTTGTCGCCGGTAATGAGCAGGCGAATGACGTGAGTGCCCTTGGTGAGTTGGACGCTACCGCCTTCAAATTCCTGATACACGCTCCAGTCCTCGCCGGTCTGCGGGACCTTGATGGTATCGCCGGCAGCCTCTCCATCGACAAGCAGGCAGAAACTTGCACCGTTTTCCATGCCGGTAGAAGCGGACGCCTTGATGGCATACTCGCCATCTGCAGGAACGTCGACCGTATATTCAAGCCACTCGCCAGAAGCCGTGTAGCCAATCGCATTGCCCGTACCGCCTTTCACGATGTCCACGCCCTGGTCTGCACGGAATTCGGCATCGCCCTGGTTCTCGGAATCGTTGTCGCTATAGGAATCGACATCGCCACCGCGGCCCGTACCCGGAACGTCATAGTTTTCCGCCTCGATCTTGGCCGGGATCTTAATAGCCACATCGCCGTACGGTGTCTGCGGAGTGGGCGGAGTCGTGCCGCTACCCTCGAAGCCCCAGGTCTTGATAGCCATGGTAGAATCGCGGTCGCCCTTGAACACGAAGAACAGTTGTTCCACAATGCCCTTGAGGCCTTCAACTTCACATTCATTATCAACGAAGGTGTTCTTGTTGCCGGTATTCTTGAGCGTGCAGGTGCCAGCCAGCGTACCCGTCGCAGAACCCGTGCGGATTTCAATCTTGTTGTTATCGGCAGTGCTTGCAGCCTGCACGGTGAAGCCCGTCGCAGCAGTACCAAAATCAACGCCACTCACGCGGATCCAGGATTCCTTGGTAGAAAGCGGGAGCAAAAGATGTTCAGCAACCTTGCCCAGGCTCCAGTTAGAACGGCTACGGATGCCCTTCTGCTTAGAACTCGTGAGAGCCGGGTACCAGTCATACGGATCGAAGTTCTCAATCTGCTTCGGGCCTTCCTTGGTGAAAGTCAATTCCTTCATGGTGCCGTCGCTATTGTAGTAGAACTCGTCAACGCTCACGCTACGGTGGTAGGCCGCATTCGGGTTTGCGTTACCGTCTTCGGCCGGGATCTTTTCGAGGCCGTCATAGCCGTTCGCGATGCGACGGTCATGATAGGCAACATACCACTGGCCCTTGAATTCTGCAATGCCGTGGTGGTTGTTATTGTTTGCGTTAATGTTCTGCCCGTTGATGCTCGGGTTACCCATGAAGATTCCCTTGTAGGTGTAGGGGCCCATGGGGCTATCCGACATACCGTAGGCAATACGCAAATCGGCCGTACTATAAGAGAGGTAGTACTTGTTCTTGTACTTGTGGATGTACGACGCTTCCATCGCCTTCGGGCCACCGATCTTCAGGTGAGTCTTGGTGCTCACATCGAAGCCCTTCATGTCGGAATTCAACTTGTAGATGTTGAAGATGTCATTGTTCTCGTTGTTCGCCGGGCGGCTATCGCTGCTACCGCCACCGAAGGTGAAGTAGCCCGTTCCGTCGTCATCAAAGAAGATTGCCGGGTCGAAGCACCAGCCGATGCCGTCGCAGTCCGCAAGACCGCCACCCCAGTTGTTGATGAGCTTCTTGCCACCCGAAACCGGGTTGCTCCACGGGCCAGCAATGCTATCGGCACCGATGAGGCCGATACCGCCACCACCGCCATCCGGGAACACGATGTAGAGCCTGTGATCCTTGGGGTTAACCGCAATACCGGAAGCCCAGATATCGCCGATACCGTCGACCTTGCGGGCATCGTAAATGATACCGAAGTCGGTCCAGTTCTTCATATCCTTGGTACGGAAACCATAGAGGGCCTTAATGCTGTAGCCATTGGCATTCGAAGGAGCCGGGTCATCAGAGTCCGTGATGACGTAGAAGTAGGTGTCATCGGAAGCGGCACCCGGGTCAGCCAGATAATGGTAGCTGGAAATCGGATTGTCGGCCAAGGCCGCCGTGGCTAGAAATCCCACGGCAGCCAGGCCGAATTTTCCCATACAAGACTTTTTCATTTGCACATCCCTTTTTAAACCAAACAAATGCTTTGTCTACCTATAATTTACCGCAAAAAAGGCCTTTTTTTACGCCCGAAAAGCGACATTCCATTGATTTTTTATCAATGAGACTAGGGAGGTGCATAAGACTAGGGAGGTGCATAGAAAAAAGCACCCCGGGACACGCCTGGGGCACTTTTATGACGCCGTAAAGGCGCCGGTCTGGATGTGTGGTGTTTAGGGACTCTTTTGGGCTATTCAGCGCGGCCTTATTCCGCCACCCTTGCCATAAACTTCTTTTCACCGCGGAGAGAGCGGAGCATGTACATGCCCTTGCTGAACCCTGCAGCGCGGAGCGCATCGCCCACATGTGCGCCGTCAAGATTCACGGTACCCACCTGCTTGCCCTTCAGGTCGAAGACACGGTACGTGTAGGATCCGAGCGGGTTGAAACGGGCGACCGTCTTGATTCCGGTTGTTTCCCCAATCGGGTCGGAATCATCCGCATCCTTGCCTGCGACAAAGTTGATGTAGTCGATATCCATCCAGTCGCCGGTAACGGTGAACCGGAGGATATGTTCGCCCGCGGGGAGCTTCACGTTAGCGCTGACCTTGTTGTAGTCGTCATAGTTCTCTTCGCCGGAGGTTGCCTGAGGTACGGCAATCTCGTCGGTGATGTTCTCGCCATCGATGGACAGCTGGAAACTAGAGGTCGCGTTGGCAGAGGCAACCGCAGCAAACATCGTGTAGTCACCCGCTTCCTTCACATTCACGGTATATTCGAGCCATTCGCCAGCCTGGTTGTAACCCACGATTACGCCGGTAGCCTTCTTGTACAGGTCGACCCCGGTACCTTCACGCAAGTCGCTATCACCATGGTTCTCGGAATCGTTCTCGTTGTAGGAATCGACACCCGCGCCGCGGCCCGTACCCGGTTCATCAAAGTTTTCCATCTCGATCTTGCCCGGGATTGCCCATGCAGTACCGCCGAACGGCTTCTGCGGTTCCGGAGGCGTGGTGCCACTGCCCTCGAAACCCCATGCCTTCACGTACATGGTAGAATCCTGGCTACCCTTGAACACGAGGAACAGCTGGTCCACGATGCCCTTGAGGCCATCGACTTCGCACTTGTTTTCGGCATAGGTATTCTTGTTGCCGGTATTCTTGAGTGTGCAGGTACCTGCGAGCGTACCCGTCGCAGAACCCGTGCGGATTTCAATCTTGTTGCCGTCGGCAGCACTCGAAGCCTCGACCGTAAAGCCAGTCGCGGCAGTACCGAAATCAACGCCACTCACGCGGATCCAGGATTCCTTGGAAGAGAGCGGAATCAACACGTGTTCGGCCTTCTTGCCCTGCACGAAGTTGGAACGGCTGCGGATG
>JAGAAW010000052.1 GCA_017615055.1 Fibrobacter sp. | reverse complement strand
GGCGACAGAGCTGCCGCCGAACTTGCATACGATTCTTTGACTCATTTTTTCCTTTCGGGCCACCAAACCTCTCGGCTTCGAGCGCGACCGCTTTCCTCACGATCAATCCCCGTTCGGGGACTTGCCCAAGCCTACCCATCTAGCCAGCCACTTGGTTATGTTTAGTCTATGTCTGCGACGGCATTTTACCGCCGCGCGGCACATATATAGAAATTTGGGTGCGTCGCGGCAAGGTTTTGGTCCGTTCAAGGCCCTAAATCGGCATTTCGTCGCAAAAACGCACATTTGCACACCGCACACCCCCAAAAAAAGATATATTCCCGTACAAACAAATTAAGAAGGTTCCTAAAAAGGAGAAAATATGAAACGCTTCCTAACCACCGCCGCGGTATCCGCAATGCTCCTTACCGCCTGCGGCGACGATTCCTCTTCCAACGCAAATGACGAGTTTGGCAGGTCCTCGGGAGACGACGGCTTTTCACGAACAGGCACGCTCTACGTCAACGAATCAAACCACATCCTGTCAATAGCGCTCGAGAACTTCGAAACCCAAATGTGTGTCGTAGAAGAGGACAACTTCACCTGGAAAACCGTGCACATCAACGATGAACCGGATTCCATGATGTACGATTTCCGTGGCGACACGCTGGTACTCTACGACATTTACCATGGCCACCCCGATATGGATTACGGCGACTTGCTGGTCGGCGGCACCGCGGGCAACCTCTACGGCACGTGGACATTCACCGAATGCGATTACTCCAAGGAATACGACGAAATCGAATGCTATGAGAAAAACAAGCAGTACTACCGCCGCACCATAACCTTCTCCAAGGGGAAAGCCGAACTCAACTACAAACTCTACTATGACCGCTACATAGAAGACCACAGCGACTTCATGAATTCCTACTTCATGAAGCAACTCATCCGCACACTCAGCGGTAACTATCCCGAAGTCTACCTGTACGAAACCTGGTACATGGATTCCTCGAGCGTGCAATCCACGGCCGAAGAGTATGGCGCAGTATTTACATCGAAGACCAAGACGAACGCCACCTTCGCACTGGGCGGCAAGACATATACCGTCAACGTGAAACACATGGACATGAGCCTGAACCGCGAAGGTTTCTTTGTCGCAAACGAGAACAAGGAACTCCAGATGGAAGTGAGCGACGGCATTACCACCTGTACGGGCGAATACATCACCCACTACATGAACGCGGACTACTGCAAGGCAGAATACAGGGACGACCTCCGCATGGATGAATGGGAAGACTCCAACTACGGGACGTTTATTGCGGCAGAAAAGTACAGCAGCAACAACGAGGATGATTTCGAGCAGTGCCTAAAGGGTATCGCATACAAGCAGTACAACCCCCTCGAAGGATACACCTACTCCACAGCCGCAAAGGCCCTCACGAAAAAGGGCGGCAGCGCAAGCGACCGCGAATCCCGCCGCGAAAAGTCTCTCCGCAAGTGGGCGAAATACGCGAGATAAGCATTATCAAACGAGAAGCAGCATACCCTAACGAAGGAGGCCTCCGGGCCTCCTTTTTTTATGCGCTGCGAACACATACCCATGCATTTTGTAAAAATTGATACGCGAATGTAAAAAAGCAGGGAGGGCATGGCTCAAAATCGCCGCGAAACCGTTTTATGGTTAGGAGACCACCATGAAACAACCTAAGGAACTCATGAAAATCGCGGCGAACTCCTCCGTACCCGTGCTCATCCAGGGGGAATCGGGCGCAGGCAAGGAAGTCGCGGCACGCTACATACACGAGCAGAGCCCGCGGAGGAACGGCCCGTTTATCGCGCTGAACTGCGGGGCGCTCGCGCAGAACCTCATCGAGAGCACGCTCGAAGGCTCCGTAAAGGGTGCCTACACCGGGGCGTACGCCGACCAGAAGGGAATCGTGCGGTCGGCACACGGGGGCACGCTTTTCCTCGACGAGATAGGCGAACTCCCGATAGATGCCCAGAGCAAACTCCTACGCATACTGCAGGAACGCACGGTACTGCCCGTAGGCGGCTCGCACTGCATCCACGTTGACTTCCGGCTCATCTGCGCCACAAACAGGAACCTCAAGAAGGAAGTACTTGAAAAGCGCTTCCGCGAAGATCTGTTCTTCCGGCTGAACGTATTCCCGATAGTCATCCCTCCCCTGCGCTCGCGCGACGACTTCGAGGAGCTCGCACGCGACCTGTGGTACAGGATATGCGAGCATGCGAGACGCACGCATTTCGAGGTCCCCAAGGCAAGGCTCACCATTGGCGAGATTACCGCCCTCAGGCAGTTCAAGTGGCCCGGCAACGTGAGGCAGCTGAAGAACGTACTGCAGCGCTACGCCCTGCTGGAATCGCACGGGGTAAGGCTTGAGGAACTCCTGTGCGAGGAATTCGCGATGACATCGGTACACGAGGAAGAATCAAGGCAGAAGGGCGAGCAAAACGCACTCTGGGCCAAGCGGCGCGCGGCCGCCCCCAAGTGGGAAGTCATCAAGAACGTGCTCGACTCGTGCGAATGGAACAAGAGCATGGCATCGAGCAAACTGGGGATAAGCAGGGGGAGCCTCTGCTACCAGGTGCGCAAGCACGCGGGGAGCATGGCGGAGGCGGGCTAGAATAAGGGCTAGAACCTTACGCCCAGGCCGAGATAGTGGTTGCCATCGCCAAGCGCGGGGCGCGGCGAGTAGCCGTAGTCGAACACGATTCGCCCGAAGGTGAACCCGAGGCCCGCGCTGAAGCCGTCCTCGGTATGCGGGCGCGCCGCATAGCCCGCACGGAGCAGCAGGAATTCCTGGTAGGCGACTTCCATGCCGAAGCGCCATTCGGGGTCGTCCATGTCGGCGCGGCGGTAGGCGTCGGCAGAAACATGAACTTCCCAGAGGCTCTCGAGCCCGAGGAGGCTACTCACGGGAACGATGCCCGTAATGCCCGCCTGCAGTGCCATCGGGGCGGCCTCGTGCTCACCGCTGTACTCGCTATCGGTCGCATAGCCGAAGTTCGTGATAGTCGCGCCGAACGAGAGGTACTTGAGCATGCGGTAAACGACGCCCGCATCGCCCAGCACGGCGAGGGTAGACTCGTCGTCAATCGCCTGGTAGGCAAAGCGCGCAGAAACAGACCAGCCAAATGCCTTGCCGTAATTGCCGGCGCCCGCCTGCAATGCCCAGGCATATGCACCGTATTCCCCGGTAAGCATGCCTTCCTCGTCACGGCCCTCAAGGTTATCGTACCCGAGGTACTCAAGCCCGAAGGAAAGCGCGAGCGATTCGAAAAGCGGCAACCCGTAATAAACGGAAACAAAGTTGTCTGCGCCTGCGTCCCCGAAAATAATCTGGTTCACCCCGAATTCGGAGCCGCGCAGGTTCGTGAGTGCCAGCGGGTTGCGGGTCACCTCGGAAATGCGGCCCGCATCGGCAACGCCCGCACCAGAAAGAGCTGCGCTGCGGGGCGATACCTGCATCGAAAGGAACTGCAGGGTGACCCCGCCAAGGCCCGTATTCCAGTAACGCCCGCTAGCAGCGAATGCAGCGACGCCCGGCAACAGGAGGAGGATCAGCAGTTTCTTCAACATACAAGTTATAAGATACAAAAATTACTTGCGCCAGCCTTCCATGACCTTCATGCATGCGGCAAGGAGCGCCTCGCTCCTGTCCTTCGCCTCGGTTTCCACGTAGCAGCGGAACTCGGGAGCGTTGCCACTCGGGCGCAGGTGCACGATATCGCCGGAATCGAATTCCATGCGGTAGCCGTCCGTCTCGTCGATTGCGACAATCTTGCCCTGGAAGGGTGCAGGCATGTTGCCGGCGGCATCGGGCTTCGCGAACTTGGAAGGCACCGCGGTGAACGCGCCGAAAAGCTTTTCGCCGAGTTTCTGCTCGCGGATTTCGGCAAGTTTCGCCTTCGAGATTTCGGTCGGGAATTCCTTCAGGCGGTCGCTGAGCGTAAAGCGCTTCGGAAGGCGCTTGAGCAGGTCAACAACACACATGCGTTCCTCGCGCACGCGCACCATCACCGCAATCATCGGGAGGAGCGCATCGCGGGTCGGGAGTGCGGGCAGCGTGCGGGTCGCGCGCGTCACGCCGCCGCGGCCATCGCTATCGACAAATTCACGCGTGAGGTCGGTCTGCAGCAAGAACCCACCGTTCGCCTCGTAACCGGCGACGGACGCGGTCTTGTCCGCGGCGTCCACAAGGCTTTCCATGCCGGCAATCACGTACGGGCTCCCGATGCGGGTGCGGCAAATCTTATCGAAGGACTTGGACTTCTCGAGCGACGTGTTGCAACTCACCGGAGTTGCAATGCGCTTGACGCCAAGCGCCTGGGCAGCGAGGATGCCCAGCACGTCGCCACGCAGCCACATGCCGGTATCGTCTGCCAAGAGCGGGCGGTCGCTGTCACCGTCGGTACTGAAGATTGCATCCACAAAGTCCTTATGCGCGAACTCGCGGGCAAGTTCCTCGTCTTCCTTGCGGATAGCCTCGGTATCGACCGGGATAAACGTCTCGCTCCTTGCAAAGGGCTTCACGGTGGCACCCAGGCTCTCGAGCACCTTCACCACGATGTCGCGGCCCACGGCGGAATGCTGGTACACGCCGATGGTAAGGCCGGCAAGCGCCCTGGTGCCAAAGAATTCCGGGTAGCGCTTCAGGTAGTTCGCCTCGGCTTCCATCTCCACGGCGGGGAGTTCCGGGGCAGCCTTCAGCATGCCATTCGCATCGAAAATTGCCTCGTCAAAGTCGACGGACTGCGAAACGATTCCCTGCTCGTCCTTCTTGGAAATCTCGCCCTTCGGGTGGTTGAACTTGATGCCATTTCGGTCGGCCGGGATATGGCTGCCCGTCACCATGATGGTCGGGAGCGCCTTGTCGAGGCCGTACAGTGCAATCGCCGGGCTCGGGATGCGGCCGCAGTAGATAACCTTCCATGCACTGTCCTCGCCCGCCTTCACAAGCGCCTTCAGAATGCGTTCCGTACTCGGGCGCAGGTCACCCGCAATCGCAATCGTGTGGTCGCACTGGTAACTTGCCTCGCAGTACTTGATAAACGAGCGCGCATACACGTAGCACACGCGGTCAGTCATGGCAGATACAAGCCCACGCGCGCCGCTCGTACCGAACGCCACGCCGGACTGTTTCATTACATCTTGCATTGAAACGGTCATAGTAACCTCAATCTAAAAAAGCGTCCCGCCGAACGGGACGCAAACAAACTAGAAGAACACAGGCGGCCAACGCGGGTTCTTGGAACTCATGTCGATCTTGTAGAAGTCCTTCTCGAATCGGCCATCGTCCATGCCGTACATCTGCATCACGTGGCGAGCAATCCACTTGCCGAGCTTGAGCACGGTGAGCTTCTTGCGCAGGCGGCCCTGGCAGTCACGGTTCATGATGTCCGGGAGCGTCGAGGTCGTGAGGATTTCGTCGATAGCCGGGCTGTTCAACTTTTCGCGGGCTTCCGCGCTGGTGTGGAAGTGCGTAACGCCGAAGCACACGCGGTTCGGCTTGCCCTTCTTGATATGTTCGCAGCACTGCACGATGGTGGTACCCGTACGCACCATGTCGTCGAACACGATCACGTCCTTGCCCTCGATTTCCTCGATGCTGATGTCGGAAAGTTCCGGGTTGAAGGTCATGCTGATTTCACGTTCGCCGGTACGGACCTTGTCCATCACCACGCGCTTG
>JAGAAW010000051.1 GCA_017615055.1 Fibrobacter sp. | reverse complement strand
GATGCCGCGTTCGCGTTCAAGTTCCATGGAGTCCATCGTGGCACCGACGCCGTCTTTACCACGAACTTCGTGGATAGCGTGGATACGCTTTGTGAAGTAGAGGATACGTTCGGTAAGGGTAGTCTTACCGGAGTCGATGTGGGCAGAAATACCGATATTTCTGTGCTTTTCTATGTTTTTCATATTTTATTCCACTAATGGAGTTGATGTTTTAAAGTTTGCGCCCAAAGATAGAAAAAAATACCCCCGTTCTCAAGGGTGCGAGGGGTGCTTGGGGCTTTGCTGGGGGCTATTTATTGCTTTTCGGGGCGTTTGTTACGCTTGAAAACTTCATTTATGCTTACAAAGGTGCATAATGCAGTCGCAAGCCAGTCCATGTAATTCCTGTGTGTCATCCAGGGACCGTAATTCATAAGGTAGCGCTGGGCAGCCCGGGTGGTGAATTTTGCAGATTCGAGGCTTTCGGCTAGGCCGGGTACGTTTATAGTAATATAGGTATGGGCAAGGACCAGCTGCAAAATCACGATATAGACGGCTGGCTTCACCGTGAGGTTCGCGTCGTCAAGCGCCTTCCCGAGGGCCGGGAGGAGCAGCGGGACGAACGTGGCGATGTGCCTCGCCTCGCTATCGAGGGCAAAAAACAGGAATGCGAGCAGGACGAGCGCATGCCCGGGCGATCTTTCGGCGAAATTCCGGGTAAAGCCTTTCGCGAGGGCGAGAATGACCGGAATGAGCGCCCCCCAGTACACGACATGGCCCGCGAGGCTTATGAGCGGGTACTTTAGCGGGCGGACAATTATCTGGAGCAGGAACAGCTTGCCGTCGAAGAAGAACTCGTTGTTCGTGAACATGCGGAGCAGCAGGGAAACGGCAACGATGCAGAGGGCCGTTCCGGCGAAGGCCTTGACGTTAAACGACCTGATGTAGGAATGGATGGAGTAGGGGATGGTCGGAATCTTGAGGCAGACCGCAAAGAGGAACGAAATCAGGGTGAACAGGCCGAGGCTGATGGCGATGTTCCGCGGGCATGGTGCGGTGAGCAGGAGCCCCTCCAGGTTTGCCTGCTTGTGGAACGCGTAGAACAGCAGGACTAGCGCTCCGGCAACAAGCCCGTAGGCAATCGGGAGAACCTGGAAAATTTTGGGGAATGGCTTGTCGAGAATGCTGGCGAACTTGCCCGCGCACGGGGCGCCGGAACTGGAACCGCCCAGCCGGTGCGGGAATAGCAGGAGGAGCGCCATCACGTAGGTAATCGTGGGCCAGGTGATGAGCCCGAGGAGCGAGACGGCGAAGGCGACGTGCTTTTTGCCCTTCGCGAACAGGTAGTAACTGGCAAACGCGATGGTAATGGCGTAGGGGTCGGTCTGGAAGGGCTCGTATCCGTAGCCCTTGAGGGTCGCGAAGTTCAAGAAGAATAGGGCGAACAGGATGACCGTAGTGACGGGCCTCCATTTCAGGAACTGCGCGAACTTGAAGAACAGGTGTACTTGGAGTGCGAGATTCACGAAGAGCAGCACGTACATCCCGGTAATCATGTGCGGGTTGTCGTGCGGGATACCGGCGACCGTGTACACGACGTTCATCAGGCAGAAGGGGAATATGCGCTGTATGCGGAAACTGTCGTAGCCGGTCGAGAAGAACGTGCCGAAGAAGTTGCGGAAGACCTCGCGGTAGAATTCCCCGTCGAACCCCGCACCGTCGTTTACGGGAATGGTTTCTCCAAGCACGGAAATCGCCACAAGGGCGAAAAAACCGAGCGTCAAGAGCCCGTAGGTAACCTTTACGGTAATGCCTTTGTGTGGGGAATCAATCACTGTGCGCTTGATTCAGAATTCTTGTTGCCATCCGGATTCACGACTTCGGCGTCGGAAACGTCCTTGCCATCCTGGTCGGCGAGCGCCTTGAAGTAGGCGATGGCAGTCTTTCCGACTTCCTTCGTGTCGAAGTACGCGTAGGCTCCGTTCCCGATGGCGCCTATGGCCGGTATTGCCCGCAGGAGCGACTTGCTCAGGAACTTTGAGGAAATCTTGATGCCGATCTTTTCGACAAGCTTCTTGAGTGCCGTGGTGGAAAGCTTTTGCACCACAAGGCGGCTCCCGGTACGGACTGCGATATCGCGCAGGAGCTGTGCCGCACTATGCCGGAACAGGCACCAGACCATCGCCTCGCGGGTCAGGACGGCAATCTTGCCGTAACTTGCGGCGATATCTGCAACGAGTTGCGCCTGTATGCGCCAGATGGCGGCAATGTCGGGAATGGCGGTGAGGATGCCGGTAAAGCCAGCCGGGATGGAGAGCGTGCCGCTAACAGTCGCCGCCTTGAGCGCCGCCTGCTGGGTGAGCATGTTCGCGCGGTTCTCGGGGTCGATTGCCGATGCATGCAGGGAATCGGGGATGTTCGTGATAAGGTCAAAAATGATGTTTATGGCCTTTTCCTTCAGTTTATCCATGGTCTCGTTCTTGCATTCGGACATACGCAACTCCTGTTTCTTGGAATTTTAACAAATCTTTTGGATTATGGCAAAAAATGCCGCATAAAATGCGGCATAGAACTGTTTGTAGTGGTAAAAAGCGTTCTAGAACAGGATTTTTGCGAACCTGCCGGTGATGCCGGCAAGTTTTTCGCCGCTGTAGTCGGCGATGGGGAAGCGGAGTTCCTTGCTACCCAGGGCGTACTTGATCATCTCGTTTATCCACGCGCGTTCGCAGGTGATTTTCTCGAACACGAGTTCGGTGCCCTTTTCGCCCTCGTCAAAGCCGTAGTAGCCCCTGAACAACGTTGTCTGCGTTTCGCCGCGGAGGGTAATCCTTACGGTAGCAATACGCGATTCGGCATCGATGGAGACTTCATCGACTTCACCAAAACGCTGGACCGTCTCGTTCTTGCGGATGAACGATTCAACGGCCCTGTCGCGTATGTTGCTGAGTATGGACATTAGCGCGGGAGCGTGAGGATGTCAATTCCGTCCTTTGTACGGACAATGGTGTGTTCCCACTGGGCGCTGAGGCTGCCGTCGCGGGTGACCGCGGTCCAGCCGTCACTGAGCGTTTTGGTGCCCGGGCGGCCCACGTTAATCATGGGTTCCACCGTGAACACGTTACCCACCTCGATGTAGGGCGTGCGTTCGGAATTGCGGAAATGGAGCACGGTCGGTTCTTCGTGGAAACCGCGGCCGATGCCGTGCCCGCAGTAGTCTTCCACCACGCTGAAGCCGTGCTCGTCGGCGATGTCCTGGATGGCGCAGCCGATATCGCAGAAGCGTGCGCCCTGCTCGCCTGCCGCGCGGATGCCTTCTTCCATGCAGAACTTTGCGGTGTCGACCAGTTCCTGCGCGATGCTAGAAACTTTGCCGACGCAGAACATGGCGGAGGTATCGCCGTGGTAGCCCGAAAGGATTGTCGTGATGTCGATGTTCACGATGTCGCCATCCTTGAGGATGGTATCTGCACGCGGAATGCCGTGGCACACGACCTCGTTGATGCTGATGCAGGCGTATCGCGGGTAGCCGTGATAGCCCATGCAGGCAGAAATGCCCTTGTGCTGGCGGGTATAGTCACCGATGAACTCGTCGATTTCGAGTGTGGAAACACCCGGCTTGCACATTTCGCCGGCACGGATGAGCGTTTCGGCGGCAAGTGCGCCGGCATCGCGGATGAGTTCGATTTCCTTTGCGGATTTGACTTTAATCTTAGCCATGATTATGCCTTCTTCCAAGCGTAACGGTCTAGCAGGTAGGCCAGCAGCATCTGCTCGTCGGTAGTGCCGTTTGCAAGTTCCTTCACGAGCGGGAGCATGCGGCTGATGCGTTCGGTGGCCTTCTGACCTCCGAAGTGGTTCTTTTCCTGCTCGAGGCTCACGCGAGTGCGCTCGCTCACCTTCTTCGCAATCTCTTCGTTGGTGAGCGGCTCCATCTTGATAAAGTTGATGCCGAAATCTGCGGCGGTCTGCTTGATTTCGATTTCTTCGACCGGAGTGATAAGCGAGATGCAGAGCCCGCTCCTGCCGGCACGGGCGGTGCGTCCGCTGCGGTGCACGTACACCTCGTGGTCTGCCGGGTGGTCGTACACGATCACGTGGGTTACGTGGTCCACGTCGATACCGCGGGCGGCAACGTCGGTGCAGATAAGAATGCGGAGTTTCTTGTCACGGAATGCAGTGAGCGTCTTTTCGCGCATGGACTGCGCCACGTCGCCACTGAGGGCGCCGACCTTGAAGCCGTAGCCCGAAAGCACCTGCTCCAGGTAGCTCACGTCGCTCTTCTTGTTGCAGAAGATCATGCAGCTATCGGGATTGTAGTATTCCAGCACCTTGATGGTCATGGAATCCTTGTCCATCACGTCGCAGGGGTACCAGCGGTGTTCCAGGTTGTTCGCGATGACCTTGTCGTAACTCAGCGAGAGAAATTCCGCACTCGGGCGCTGGAATTCGCGGGCGAGGCTCTTCACCGTCTGCGGGATGGTGGCGCTGAACATCGTGCAAGAAATCATCTTGGGCAGGTACCTGCGGATTTTCTGCATGTCGGGGTAGAAACCCATCGAGAGCATTTCGTCGGCTTCGTCAAGCACGAGGTCGCGGATATCGAGGAAGTCGACGTTCCCGCGCTGCACGTGGTCCATAAGGCGGCCCGGGGTGGCGACGATGATATGCACGCCGTTTTTGAGGGCCTTGAGTTGCGGTTCATAGGAAACGCCACCGAAGATGGCGACAGAGCGGATGCCCGTGCCCTTCGAGAGTTTCTCGATTTCGTCCTGCACCTGGATGCAGAGCTCGCGCGTCGGCACGAGAATCAGGGCCTGCGGGTAGATATGGTCGCGAACGATCACCTGCAAAAGCGGGAGCACGTAGGCGCCGGTCTTGCCCGAGCCGGTCTTGGACTGCACCAGCATATCGCGGGCGGCAAGCATGTAGGGGATGGTCTTCCTCTGGACCGGCATCAGTTGGGTCCAGCCGTGTTCCGCGAGAACCTTCTTCTGTTCTTCGGGAAGCATGTCGAATGTGTAATCGGGGAGCTTGTGTTCCGGCTCGATAATCTTGACCGGAGTAAGGAACGGATTTACTTCTTCTTTCTTTTCTTCTGCTATAATATCGCTCATAGTGGGCACAAATTTAGCAAATTATAGGCTCCAGTGGTACTCGAGCCCGAGGCTTATAAACCAGTCGATGGTAGAACCGCCGATAATCGTGGGTGCTGCGGCCGCATCGGGGGTCGGGTCCACGTACATGTCGCGCCCGCGGCTCGCTATGCCCGTGCGGATGCCTACGCCGTAATGATTGAAGAATACAAACTGTGCTCCACCGCCGATAAGCCCGCCCTTGTAGGCCTCTTCAAACTTGATGCGGACATTGTATGCCTTCGAGGGCTTGTCGACTTCGTCCTTCAGGGCGATGTCTTCCACAAAGAAACTGTATTGGAACCCGAGGAAGGCGAACAGGTCGATGTCGAGCCATTTCTTGATGTTGTAGGACCTTGCGAACATCGCGTTGAGCCCGATTTCGTGCTGGTAGAAGTCCCAGTGGTCGAGTTCCTCGTAGACGCTGTCGCGCGGGTCGGTCTTGACGCTGTGCTTTGCGAATCGGTAGATGAGTTCAAGCCCGATGAACCCGTACCAGATACCGCCCACGTATGCGGAAAGTAGCGGGTCGTCGTCTTCGATAAAGTTCCAGAGGCTCACCGAGTCCTTGGTAATGCGGTAGTTGCGCACCTGGCTCTTGGTGTGGCTTTCGGTCCAGTCGTCGGGAGTGAGCGGGATATGCGCCTGCGAGTAGCCGATGGAAATGCCCGCCCATGCACGGAAGTTGGGGACTTCCTTGTAGAAGTCGTCGGGTTCCTCGAGCATCTTCTGGCGTTCTTCCTTCGAGAGCCTGCGCTTTGTCTTGCCGGCAAAGAATGTGGATGCAATCTCGTCGCCGAGCGCAATCTTGTCGTTCGTCTTGGTGACGCTCCCTGCAACCTTCGGGTTTGTCGAGGTCTCGTCGAAAATTGCAACGCTAATCGTGTTGCCGTTGTCGGCGAGGTAGAGCACGATGTTGTCTTCGAGCAACTGCACCTTGTTCATGAGCGCGGGGTGGCGTATGTGCAGGTATTCCTCGTTCAGCTTGGGGTCGATATTCTTCTTGAGCCAGACCGCATAGTGCATGGCGATGGAATCGCGTTCCCATTCACCGAACAGGCGACACTTGGGCTCACCGATGCTCGGGTTGTTGCGCTTGAGCGAAAGGCAGAGTTCCTTCGGGTCGACTGGGCTCTCGCTTTCCGGAGTCCATATCAGGATGTCGGGATTCTGCCACAGGGTCGGGCGCTTATTGAAATAGATATTGCCCGCAAAGCCTGTTACGGCAAGCATCAAGACGCCGATGATTGCAAGGGTGTACCTTCTCATTTCTGGACTCCCTCGTACAGGTTGATGCGGATTTTCTTTGCGGCCTCGGCTGCGACGGCACGCAGGTCTTCCATCGTGAGCTTTACGATGGGGCGCTGTATCTCGTCGACGGCGCTAAACAGCGGACGCTGGCTCTCGTTGTCCCACAGGGTGTAAGAGAGTATGGCACTCAGGTTCTTCGACGTTTTCTTCTCGGCGCTCTCTTGCCGAATGAGGTCGTAGTCGTAGAATACCTCGCGGTTGATGTCGGTGCCGATGATGAATTCGTGTACAATCAGGATGTACTGCGGAATGTTGCCTTGCGTGTCCTTTACGCTCACGCCCTGTTCCGGGAAATGCCCCTTGATGAATACCTTGTCGTCAAGTTTCTGGCTTTCTTCGGGGAACTTCGAGACGGCGGTGTCGGGAATCTCCTGGAGTGCGGGGTAGGCGCGCCTCATCTCGTCAAGGAAAACCTGGCGGGAGTAAGAGGTCAACTGCACCTGCGCACTTTCGGGAGCGACTTCCAGTTTCTTTGCAAACCACTTTGAACGCGTGAGGATAAACGCATTCGATGTACCGGTGATGGAAAGCGTGCTGTAGGGAACCTGCTTGTAGAGCGGGTGGGACTTGCTCCAATGGTAAGATGGCCCGCACCCAGTAAGGATGCAGGCTACCATACAAATTAAAGCAATGCCCCTAAACAACATTCACCCTATGGCTTGCGGGGCTACTTTGCACCCCATTTTTCGCGGTAGGCGTGCACGCGTTCGAGAATGCCCTCGGGAGCGTTAATCGCCTTGCGGTTCTCTTCTTTTTCGAGGAATGCGATGATGTCGTTGATGTCGATGATGGAATGGGCCTCGATGCCGTATTCGTCCTGCACCGTTTGGAGTGCGGACTTGCCGTTCTCGAGTTTTTCCTTGCGGTCAACGGAAATGAGGAGGCCGATGACGTTCGCGTTCTCGATCTGGGAGAGCGCCTGCATGGTCTCGTTCACACTGGTACCCGCGGTAATCACGTCCTCGATAATCACGACGTTCGTCTTTTCGGCGTACTTGTATCCGACGAGCGAGCCGCCTTCACCGTGGTCCTTGACTTCCTTGCGGTTGTAGGTAAACGTGAGGTTCTGGGCGTACTGGTCGCTCAGTTTCATTGCGGTTGCAGCGCAGAGCGGGATGCCCTTGTATGCCGGACCGTAGAGGTTCTGGGCCTTGCCGTCGAAGTGGACCATATAGGTGCTTGCGTAGTATTCGGCAAGCTTGGAAAGGGTTGCGCCCGTGCGGAACTCTCCGGTATTGATGAAATACGGGGTCTCGCGACCGCTCTTGGTCACGAAGTTGCCGAACTTGAGGGCTCCGGCTTCTACGAGAAAATGGACAAATTGATCTTTGACGTTCATTGTATTAGACCCTTATGCTGCTCCAGTCAAGAGGGCGCCGATGCTGGCGAACACGTTCAGGTTTTCGGTCAGGACCTCGATAGCGATGAGGATTGCAAGAACCAGCACGCAGAGTCCGATGTAGAAATAGAACGACTTCTTGAAACCCTTAATCTTGAGTTTGAAGATGAGCCAGAGCACAAAGCTCAGGATGGCGCTGAAAATCCATGCGGCGGCGCCGGGGAGAGCAACGGCACGGCTCACGGCGAACGTGAGTGCAATGCCCGGGATAAAGAAGAATACGATGCACAACACGCAGAGCAGGGCAAAGCCAACGTAGTGGGCAAAGCCGCGTTCACGCTGCACAATCACCTGAGTCTGGGTGACCGAGGGGGCTTCGGTTGCTGAGCCTGCCGAAGCATCGACCGGAGCGGCGGTTTCTTCAACCGGAGCGGCCTGTTCTACAGGAGCGGCTTCCTGCACGGGAGCGCTTTCAACGTTTGCATTTTCAACGTTTTCGTTATTGAGTTCTTCGGACATGTTGTCTCCTAGGTTTAAAACTTACAGAATGAACGTGCGGCCGGCGTACACGAATACGCGGTGCTCGAGCCAGAGCTTGAGGGCGGCAGAGAGCGTGCGCTTCTCGATGTCCTTGCCGAGTTCCACCAGTTCGTCGATGCTTGCCGTCTCGGGCACGCGCTGGATATCCTGGCAGATGATGGGGCCCTGGTCCAGGTCTTCGGTGGCGAAGTGGGCTGTTGCACCGATAATCTTCACGCCCTTGTGCCATGCCTGGTGGTAGGGCTTTGCGCCCTTGAATGCGGGCAGGAACCCGTGGTGGATATTGATGATGCGGTACTTGAATTCCTCGGTGAAGGCTTCGCTCAGAATCTGCATGTAGCGGGCGAGAACGACCGTGTCGGTGCGGGTCTCGGCGATGATTTCGCGGAAGCGGTTCTCGGGGATGCTCTTGTCGGGGTTGCTCGGCACGTAGTAGAACGGCACGCCGAAGGTCCCGCCTACGGGGCCCAAGTCGGGGTGGTTACCCACGATACAACTAAATTCGCAGGGGAGGTCGCCGTCGCGGTGCTTCAGGAGCAGGTCGTAGAGGCAGTGGTCCGTCTTGGATACAAAAATCGCGACGCGCTCCGTCTTGGAGGTGTCAAAGAGTTTCCAGTTGAGTTCCAGGCGCGGGGCCAGCGTTTCCAGGTGCTTGTAAACTTCCTGGATGTCTGCCGAATCCATATCGAAAACGGCACGCAGGAAGAAGGTCTCGATATCTTTTGCGGTATGCTGCTGGAGGTCGATGATGTTTGCGCCAGCCTTGGCAAGGACTTGCGTGGTGCCGGCGATAAGCCCCTTCTGGTCGGGACAGTGGATTTGCAATATGTAACGGGTTATAGCCATATGTAAAATGTAGATAATTGTGCCTGATTCGCCCATAAAACGGCAGAAAAAATGCTAACATTGCATTGTTAACCATTTAAAAGCAGGCAGAGAATGTTCTGTTCCAAAACAAAGTTTATTGTAAGTTTTGCCGTTCTTGCTGGAATGGCGTTTGCGGCTCCTCCCAAGACATGGGATGCCATCTACAAGGCCGAAGGCGAAGGCGACTATACCGCGGTAAAGATTGTCGGCAATATCCGCATGGGCAAGTACACCGCCTACAAGGAAATCCAACCCGTATCCTTCAAGGTCGAAGACGGCATGTTCTCGTTCTCGGCCTCGGGCAACATGGTGGTGCCCTCGAACAAGATCGAGAAGGAAAACTTCTACCAGCAGTGCGACAAGTCGAAGGAAGCCTGGGTTTCTTACTTCAACAAGCCGATGACCTTCGGCAAGGATGAACAGATCGTGCACATTGCGGGCGTTGACCTTGCCTGCGGTGACGACGCTTACGCATTGAGCGACTTGCGTATAAAGTTCACGAACCCGAAGGCTCAGGAATACTGGGCTGCGAACATGGAAAAGTACGAGAAGTACAAGCGCGAGCAGGTGGCTGAACTCCGCCGCGCCGAACAGCAGCACCATGCCGATATCCGCAGCATGTCGGGCTCGTTTACCGACCCGCGCGATGGCCAGACGTACCGCACCATCAAGGTGGAAGGCCGTGAATGGTTTGCGCAGAACGTGAACTACGAAGTGCCGGGGCACTCCTGGTGCTACGAAGACAAGGAAAACTACTGCACCCGTAGCGGAAAGCTCTATGACCTGGAAGGCGCCCGTCAGGCTTGCCCTGCAGGCTGGCACCTGCCGCGTGACCGCGAATGGATGGACATGCTCGTCGGGCTTACCAAGTGCTACGAGGGCGTGGACAAGTGCGGTAAGTTTGCCGAGAAGATGAAGGCTACGACCGGCTGGCACGGTGGTGGCGGTACTGACGAGTACGGATTCTCCGTGTATTCCTCGGGTTACCGCAAGGTGATCGGCAAGTCTACCGTGCGTTATGAAGAAATGGGCGAGTATGCCGGTTTCTGGAGTGCGCAGAACGGCCGCAACGAGACAATCTGGCTCTGGTCCATGGGCCGCATGAGCGACCAGATGGTGCGCCAGCTCGTGCCGAACAACGCGAAGAACAACGCCTACTCCGTCCGCTGCATCAATGGTAATTGATTGATGATTGATAATGTATAATTGATAATTATCAATTCTCAATCATCAATTGTCAATTGAAAAAAACGCAAGCCCATAGGGCTTGTGTTTTTTTTTACATCTGCCTAATCGGGAAGAGGCCGAGCAAGTCGAGCACGTTCTCGAGCACGATCTGCGTGGCCTGCACCAGGAAGAGGCGGGACTTTTCTTCGGCAGAACCGAGCACGCGGTCTTCGTGGATGAACTTGTGCGCGGCTTCTGCGATTTCGAGGGCGTACTGGGCGAGAACGCTCGGTTCGTCACCGGCGACAGCGTCCAGAATCTTCTTGCCCTTCTTCGACAGGATATTGATGAGGCTGTATGCGGCATCGTCGCTGAGCTGGGCCATGTCCACATCGGCGATGTTCACCGTGTAGCCGGCCTTGCGCATGATGCTGCAGAGGCGCACGTGGGCGTTCTGAACATACGGACCCGTATCGCCTTCAAAACTCATCACGGCATCCCAGTCAAAGCGCACGTCCTTCAGACGGCTATTCTTGAGGTCGTTGAAGGTAAGGGCGGAAATGCCGATCTGGCGGGCGATGAGTTCCTTGTTCTCGAGGTTCGGGTTTTTCTCGTCAATGAATTCGAGAATCTTCTTCTGGGCGGCCTCAATCACGTCACGCAACAGGCTTGCGGTACCCGTGCGGGTCTTGCCCTTTTCCCACTTGCCATCGACCATCTGGAGGATAACGCCGAACGGAATGTGGTACATGTCCTTGTACCACTGCCGGCCCATCTTCTTGAGCACATGGAACACCTGCTTGAAGTGAAGTGCCTGTCCGAGGTCCACCACGTAGAGGCACTTGTCGAAGTTGTATTCCTTCTTGCGGTAGATGGCGGCAGCCAGGTCGCGCGTGGCGTACAGCGTGGAGCCGTCGCTCTTGCGGATAAGGCAGGGATTCAGGTCGAATTCGTCGAGCATCACCACGTCGAGTTCCTTGGAATTCACCATCAGGTTCTTTTCGCGGAGTTCGTCGAGAACGGCAGGGATCTTGTCTTCGAAGAAGGATTCGCCGGTGTAGTGGTCAAAACCCACGCCCATCATGTCGTAGATGCGCATGAGTTCCTTGAGCGTAGCCGCACGGAATGCGGTCCACAATTTGCGGTAGAATTCGTCGCCCTGTTCAAGTTTTGTGAATGCGGCGCGCGCTTCGTCTTCGAGGCCCGGCTCTTCCTTGCTGGCCTTGGAGAAGGCGGCGTAAAGGATGTTGAGTTCCTTCACGGTGAGGCTATCGAGCGTGGCGTCGTCTGTGGGGCGCTTTTCGCGCAGGTACATCACGATGAGCTTGCCGAATGCGGTACCCCAGTCACCCAGGTGGTTGATGCGTTCCACCTTGTAGCCGGCAGCCTTGTAGATGCGGGAGAGCGAGTTTCCGATCATCGTGGAGCGCAGGTGGTGGAATGCGAGTTCCTTGCCGATGTTCGGGGAACTGTAGTCAATGCACACGACCTTCCCGTTAGGGGCGGCGTGACCATATTCCAGACCCTTCGCGGCGATTTCTTCGAGCGTAGACTTCGCGAGGAAACTGCGGTCGATAAAGAAGTTCAGGTAGCCGTTCACGGCTTCGACCTTCGAGAGGCCTGCGGGGAGTTTCACCTGTGCGGCGAGGTCTTCCGCAATCATCTTCGGGGCCTTGCGCATCACCTTCGCGAGCGAGAAGCACGGGATGGTGAAGTTGCCGTGGCTGGTGTCAGGCGGCACGGAGATAAGCTTCAATGCGGCTTCCTTCTCGAAGGAGCCGGTGGCGGCGAGCGCTTCTGCGATTTCTTGCTCAAACGAGTTCATTGTCGTCGGCCTTCTTGTCGGTGGTCTTTACAAAGTCATTTTCGTCGAGTTCCACAATCTTGCCGTCGGCGTACAGACGGTCGAGCGAAATCTCGTTACGCTTTTCTTCTTCGAACAGGTGAACCATCAGGTCGAGGCCCGCGTCGAACACGGCCCAACGCACGCCTTCCTTGTATTCCACGCCCACGGAGGGGAGCTTGTTGGCTTTGAATTCCTTGCGGAGTTCGTTCAGAATAGCCTGCATCTGAGCTTCGCTTTCGCAAGTGGCGACAAGGAAAAAGTCGGTCACGTCCTTGATGCCCCGCAGGTCTATTAGCTGCACATTCTGGGCGCGCAGTTCAAACAAAATGCTTGCGCCGATTTTTACAGATTCCGGCAGGTCCATTTTCTCAATTGTCATCTTTTTCTCCCTGTTCGGGTTCTATGATTTGTAGAAAGTCTTTTCCAATATAGATGGAAGCATCGACTACGGCCCGCTTGCTCATGATGGTCATCACGTTTTCTGTTTTGAGAGCACGAGCCAAGGCCTTTGCTCCTTCCCATTCCGGATTGCGAAGTACCAGGATGGTCTCATCGTAATTTTGCAGACGGTCGTTCCGATAGCTTACTACGTCAAAGCCGTTTTCCCGCAGATAGGCCCGCATTTTGGCGGCGGCCCCCTGCATACCGCAACTGTTCAGCACTTCGATATCGCCCTTGTAGTGCCGTACGGGCTGTATCTCTTCGACGGTTTTTTCTTCTTTGCAGCCGATAAGGGTTATAAGAAGCCCGACAAAAAACAAGGTACGACAAAACGGCCTGTTTTTGTTTCGTGTGTGGGGTTGCAGAGAAAACATTGCTACAAATTTAGAATTTG
>JAGAAW010000050.1 GCA_017615055.1 Fibrobacter sp. | reverse complement strand
CTTGCCCTCGGTAGTCTTCCGCATCTCGGTGCGGAAATCCACGAGGCCCGAATGTTCGAAGGGCGTAATGATGTTCACCTTGATGGGCGGCTTCACCACGACATTGACGAACTCGCCGTAATACTCGCGGATATCCTTCACCACCACGTAGTCCATCTTCATCAGGCGGCAATACGTCTTGAGCTGTTCCGTCTCGTATTCCGAGACAACGAGGTCGCCCGAGTAGGTGTGCGCGTGCATCCCGCGGGCATGCGCGGCATCCATGATGGCCTTGACCTCATCGACGGGAATGTAGCGCGTGAGAATAGGCTTCTTTTCGCCGCAATCGTAGATGAGCCCGCCGTTGAAACTCACGAGGAAGAATCCCGGCTCCAGGAACCCGTACTGCTCCGCCAGTTGCTTGACGCTCGTGAGCGGCCTGCCTGTAGTCATCACGAACTTGTGGCCCGCATCGATCATCATGCGGATAGAGCGCATGTCGGTTTCAGAGATGCGCTTGTCATCGGTCAGAAGCGTGCCGTCAAGGTCTGTGAACAGAATTTTCATCGCGGGCAAATATAGAATTAGTCCTTTACACAGCGGACAGAATAAGCGTCATCCACATAAGTGCTCCACTTAGAAACATCATCATACTCGTCACGGAATTCCCAATTGTGAGCCTGGTTGTTATCGCGATGGTCCATTGTAGAAGTCCAGTAAATTGCAGACGCCCCTTGAGCTCGATAATCCTTTGGATTATTTTCATTTTCCACCCATAATCCGGCAGGCACAGCCGTAAACCCAAAGGCGTCTATACCACCCCTTTTCCCCTTATCATAGTCCCAACCAGATGTAGATTTCAACATTAAGCCAGCCTCAAGCTCGCCACCCGCCGCAATGACAAGATTACTAAATTCCACCGTATCGGGTAAATGCCAGCCTTCCGGGCACACGCCGCGGACAACACCGTTAGCAGAACAGTGCCCATCCATTCCACACCCCTTGCCGTCCGAGCTAAATAGCGCCGCGCTATCCATAGCGGCACTCCATAGGTACAGGCGCCCGAGCGTGTCGCACAATGCGGAATCGTTATTCACGCAGAAACTCGATGAATCCTGCTTCGATGTCGGTTGCAGATACGGGTAACTGAGGTTTTCGGCCATCCACCACAGGTCACCAATCTTCACCGTCCTGTACGTCCGGCCATCGCGCTTATCGGTCAGCGAACCGTATTCGCAATCATCTTTCGTTTTGGTCTTGCAGGGCATCGTCATGGTCACGGTGTTTGTCACATCATCAGTGCTGTCGTCGTCATCATCGTCCCAGCCATCAGCAGAATCCTTGAGACAGCGGACAGAATAGGCACGGAACTTTGTATAATCAAAAAGCATGAGATAGCGATCGGACCGCAAGGACATCGTGTGAGCGTGGTATGCATCGATTTCCGTTGAACTCCAGAAATACGTGTAGATACCCTCATACCGGTAATCCGCATCGAAGGTCTTGATGCCGGAAGGCAGTCCCGAGAACCCGTAGTCATCGGTACCATTACCCGGACCACTTCCATACCCCAGCCAGCCACTGAAGGCTTTCAAATTTGTACCGACGTAAGAATACTCATCCGTAGCCCAAAGCAAGCGTATGATATCCCGTTCACTGGGCAGGTGCCAACCATCAGGGCAAACACCCTGGACATTCTTCGCGGGCAGAGAGCATTTCTTTCCATAGCCACATTCATCATCGGACTTGCCCACCGCAGCAGCCCAGGTGTAAAGCCTACCATAAATTTTGCAATGGGCCGGTTTATTATCGTAACAGAAACTCGAAGAATCTTCCCATGCCGTCGGTTCCAAGGCCGCATAATTGAGGTTTTCGGCCATCCACCACTGGTCGCCAATCTTCACCGTCTTGTAGGTCTGGCCATCACGCTCGTCCGTCAGGGTTCCATATTCGCAGACATCCTCCGCTTCTGTCTTGCAAAAGACAGCCTGTGTAACCGAACTAGAGGATTTAGCCCTATACGAGCTCGACGACTTCGCTGAACTACTGGACTTGACTTCGGACGGCTCATCATCTGAAGGCCGCGTTGTAAAGTCACTGCCATCGTCATTACAGGCGACAAACATCACCGCACAAATAAGAATGTAAAGCCAAAGAGAACGCACATTTCCTCCTATTATATTTCAAATATAATAAAAGGAAATTTTCAACCAACAACAACCGACAAACGACTATTGACCAATGGCCTCTAGAAGAACATGTCTCCGAAACGGACGATGACGCCGGCGAACACGACGCTCACCATGGTCATGAGCTTGATGAGGATGTTGAGCGAGGGACCTGCGGTATCCTTGAACGGGTCACCCACGGTATCGCCCACCACGGCAGCCTTGTGCGTATCGGAGCCCTTGCCGCCGTAATTGCCCTTCTCGACAAACTTCTTCGCATTATCCCAGGCGCCACCCGCGTTGTTGAGCATCGTCGCAAGCGCAAACCCGCTTGCAAGCCCTCCGGCCAACAATCCGAACACGCCCGCAACACCCATGAAGAGCCCCACCAGCACAGGCACGACCACCGCTAGGATCGACGGCAATATCATCTCGTGCTGGGCCCCCGTAGTCGAAATGTCCACGCAACGCGCGTAATTCGGTTCCGCTGTCCCTTCCATGATTCCCGGAATTTCACGGAACTGGCGGCGCACCTCTTCGACCATCGCCGAAGCCGCGCGCCCCACCGCCTTGATGGTAAGCGCGCAGAACACGAACGTCATCATCGCGCCGATGAACAGGCCGCCAAGCAGCATAGGGTTCATCAGGTTCAGGTTATAAATCTGCATGAAGTCCGCATAGTTCACCTTGCTTGCGACCATACCGAGCAGGTCGCCGTTCTCGGCAATCGCACGCGTGCCGCCATCCAGGAACTTGACGCCCGCGACACCCGAGAGTGCATTGGCCAGGTCGTTCGCGCCGTTCGCAAACGCGACGGAGCCCACCTTCCACACGCCCTCCGCAGAGGTCGCAAGGTGCCCGAGCCAGATTTTCACTTCTTCCACGTAAGATGCAAGAAGCGCCATCGCGGTAAGGGCCGCAGAGCCAATCGCGAATCCCTTGCCCGTCGCGGCGGTCGTGTTGCCCAGCATGTCGAGTTCATCGGTACGGGCACGTACTTCGGGGTCGAGGCCCGCCATCTCGGCGTTACCGCCCGCATTGTCGGCAATCGGCCCGAACGCATCGGTCGCAAGCGTGATGCCCAGCGTACTCAGCATGCCCACCGCGGCAAAGCCCACACCGTAGAGACCCATTGCCATGTTTTCGAAACCGCCGGAGCAGCCGAACGAGAAGATGATACCCACCACGATTGTCACCACCGGGAGCCCCGTGGAGAACATGCCGACGGAGATGCCGTCGATAATCGTCGTCGCTGCGCCGAGCCTCGCCTGGCCCGCGATGCCGCGCGTGGGCTTGTAGGCATCGGAAGTGTAGTGTTCGGTAAACTGCCCAATAAGGATACCCGCGGCAAGGCCCGAGAGCACGGAACCGAAGATACCCATCGAGATAAAGTCGATTTTCACTAGCACGAAGAGCGCCACGAGGATAAGCACGGAGGACCCGAGCGTCCCCGTAAGGAGCGAACGCAACAGCGACTTCGTGTCGGCGGTCTCCTTCGTGCGTACCGCGTATATGCCCACGAGCGAGAGCAATATGCCGATTGCCGCCACCACCATCGGGGCGATGACGAGCTTCATGCCGCCCATCGGGAGTGCCGCCCCGAGGGCAGCCGTCGAGAGGATAGACCCGCAGTAGGATTCATAGAGGTCGGCGCCCATCCCGGCGACATCCCCCACGTTATCACCGACATTATCCGCAATGGTCGCCGGGTTGCGCGGGTCATCCTCGGGGATGCCCGCCTCGACCTTGCCCACAAGGTCGGCGCCGACATCGGCCGCCTTCGTGTAGATACCGCCACCCACACGGGCGAACAGCGCCTGCAGGGAGGCACCCATCCCGAAGGTAAGCATGGTCGTGGTGATTTCCACCATCTTCGCATGCGCCCACTCGGCATTATTTACCATATCGGCGTTCCAGGCCCCGAGCGAGAGCTTTGTGGCCACATCGGCACCGAAGTTCCACACGTTATGGTCGTAGATAAAGTTAAGCGCAAAAAACCAGGCCGAAATATCGAGCAAGCCGAAACCGACCACCACGAGCCCCATCACCGCACCGCTACGGAACGCGATGACAAGCCCGCGGTTCAGGCTGCTAATAGCGCCATTCGCCGTACGGGAACTCGCGTAAGTCGCCGTCTTCATGCCCAGGAATCCACAAAGCCCGCTAAAGAAGCCACCGGTCAGGAATGCCACCGGCACGAACGGGTTCTGGATGCCCATAATCGCAAGCACCACGAATATCACGAAAAGTACGGCAAATACGATGGAAACCGTCTTGTATTGCCGTCTGAGGTAGGCAAACGCCCCGACGCGCACAAAGTGCGCAATCGCCTTCATCTTGCGGGTACCGTCTGGCTGCCGTTTCATAAACCGGTAGAAGAAAAACGCCATTCCCAGCGCAATCAACGCTGCAACCGGGACAAAATACCAATAACATGGAATTGAGAGCATTTGTACCTCGCTTGCCTATAATTTTACCGATACGGGCAAAGCCCGCCAAATTAAATCTATACCCAAAAAAGCCGAAAAGGACTAATTTTTTTAAATTTTCACTCCATGTTGGAAAGCCTCAACTTCCATTTCGCGTTTTACGACTGGCTGCTCGTGTTCATGGTGACCGCCCTCGGCGTTTTCAGCGCCTACACCAAGGACCCCCAGCTCAAGGCCGTCGCCGCCACGATCCCCATCCCCTGCGGGTTCGCCTACATAGCCGTCGGGCTACCGATGGGGGCTGCAAACGCCATTTCGGGGTTCATGTGCCTGCTCTACGTGCATATCGTGCGGATCCTCCACTACAAGGTCAAAATCCCCATCATCCCCTCCATCGCGCTCGGGCTCGCCTTCTTTGTCACCCTCGGCACCCTCCTGATGCCCATAGTCCCCGATACCGAGGCAATGTTCCTCGGGGTGTGCGCTTTTGACTTCACCGTAGGGGTAATGCTCTTCCAGAAGCAGAAGTACAAGTCCGGCGTGCGGTACAAGACCCCGCTCCCCGTGTACATCAAGGCCCCGGCAATCGCGGGCGTCGTCTCGGGCCTCATGGTCATCAAGCACCTCATGGGCGGTTTCTGCACGAGTTTTCCGATGATGAACTCCATCGTAAGCTACGAGAGCCGCTATTCCCTGGGCGACCAGTGCAGGCAACTCCCGCTGTTCCTTATCGCGGGCCCGATCATGTTTATCGAGATGCGCTACCTCGAGACACTCCTCCACCTGAACCACTGGATTGTGCTCCTGTGCGGGTATGCCCTGTTCGCATGCATCTACTGGCCGCTGAACCAGGAACTCAAGCGCCGCAACGAGCGCGCAGACGCATCGTATTCGGGCGAAAAGAAGTGAAAATTGCCACAAAAGGGCGTTTTGGGGCACCTTTTGCCAAATTTTTACTTGTAAATCGAGGTGCAATAAATTACATATAGAATATAAAAGTTCGCCCCAAAGGGGCTAACGCGAGGTTAGACATGAAAAAAATCGCAGCATTGCCCATTTCCCTGTTTGCCGCCCTGGCTCTTACCGCCTGCGGTGACGACAGTTCCAGCGGTCCCGACAACACGACCCCGAGTTCCGGCATCGAACAGCCGAGTTCCTCCGACGCTCTTCCCGGTAATTCTTCCGGCGTAAACCCGGACATTCCCGGCAGTTCCGCCGACCTCTTGACATCTTCCTCGAGCACGGGCCCTGTCGGTCCTAGCCAGGTTCCCTCTAGCGGGAGCGTCGCACCTGCAACCGAATTCACGACCGAAGCCGTCGTAGTCCCGGACATGGGCTGCACCACAGAACCCGCGGCGTTCGGCAACGGAGTCAAGGTTACCTGCGACGGCAAGCTCATGGGTAACATCATGGAAGATGACGACACGACCCCGTTTGACCCGAATGCGGCCGCCTACGCGGACTTCGTCGGCATCCAGAAAATCTATCCGGCACTTGACCCGACTGACAAGGTCGCATTCATCATGCGCCATGCCCACCGCACCAGCAGCACCGACGTGGACGGCGTGCTTACCGGATGGGGCTACCTCCAGGGGAACGATGTCGGCAAGAAACTCGCCGGCACCGACGAAATCAAGTACTGGCATTCCGAAGTTCCCCGCACGCTGCAGACCTGCATGGCGATTGCCCAGGGCCGCGGCCAGACCGAACTTTCCCATGTGGCACTCAAGGACCTGAATGGCGGATGGTTCGAAAAGGACCACTCGAAAATCGAAGAATACAACGCGACCGTCCCGAGCAGCTACGAAGTTATTTCCCGCTGGGCATTCAACGAGTACAACGACCCGTCAGTCAATTTCAATGACGGTTTCTACGACCTCATGGAACGCGGTGCTCAGTTCATGAACGAAATAATCCTTGCGCAGGTAATTCCGCAAAGCCGCGTAAGTGTAGTCATTTCGCACGACCAGATGCTCTACCCGCTGGTGATCTACATTACCAACAGGCAACTCGACATGCGCTATCACGAAGACAAGAGCTGGCTCAACTTCCTCGCCGGTGTTGCAGTGATCGTGAAGGCCGACGGCAGCGTCAAGTACGTGCCGCTCAAGGGTCTTGACTCGGGCGTGCAGTAATCGTTCTAGGAATAGCAAATGTCTGGAGCCAACCGGCAACTGACTGAATCGCTACAGATAAAGGTCATCGCGCGCATCAAGAGCGACTTTCCCGAAAAGTTCGGGGTACCGAGGCAGAGCGGACTTGCACCCGCCCTGCGTTCTGTTATATGCTTTGAACCGGAATTCCGGAATGCGGACGCCCTGCGCGGACTCGACGGATTCAGCCACCTGTGGATTATCTGGATTTTCTCGGAGAACGTGCGCGACACCTGGAAGCCGACAGTGCGCCCGCCGCGGCTTGGCGGGAATACACGACTCGGGGTGTTCGCCACCCGGAGTAGTTTCAGGCCAAACCCAATCGCGATGAGCTGTGTAAAAATTGAGGAAATTCGCCTTGAGGGGAACAACGGACCGGAAATTGTCGTGAGCGGTGCTGACCTAATGGATGGTACGCCCATCGTGGACATCAAGCCCTACCTGCCCTACGCGGACAGCATTCCGGACGCGGCGGGTGGATTTGCGGAAAGCAAGCGGTACGAGTGCCTGCAGGTGGAAATCCCGCCGGAAATCCTCGGGCGTATCCCTGGCGACAAACGTGACGCACTTATCCAGGTTCTGGAACAGGACCCGCGCCCGCACTACCAGGACGACCCCGAGCGCATTTACGGGATTGCATTCGCCGGGCAGAACGTCAAGTTCAAGGTGAACGGCAAGACGCTCACCGTCATTGCCGTTGAATAATTCAGCGGCTTACGCGACAAGGGAGGGCATAGCCCTCCCTAAGACCCTCCCGACACTCGAAACGAGTTTCTTCGTGGGTGCGCCGTAGGCGCACTATTTTATCTGTACTTTCTGTACGGAGCGTTCAGAGCCGACCTGCACAGACAGCATGTAGTTGCCTGAGGGGAGCCTCGAGGCATCGAACCCGAGTGAGCCGCCAGCAAAACTATCGCTAAAGTCAAGCACCATCGTTCCCTGCATGCTGAAGACCTTTGCATTCACGTTGCGGCATTCAAGTGCCACGGGTACGGTCACACGACCAGCGTTCACGACAGCCTTACCGACAAGGCGCGACTGCGAATGCGGCACATCGATTGCAGTAGGATCGATCGTACCGATATAAGACGAGGAGTACGATGGCCAGCCGTGGTGACGGCTAGAGCTGGACGATTCCACTACAGCCTCGCTCGAGGAACTCTCAACGACAGCTTCGCTACTGCTCGACTCAACAGCCGATGCCACGGGCTTAATCTTATCGCCCAGCACCTCTATCATCTTTTCGGCATAGCGCTTACCGAAGTCGCGGTATTCCTGCGAAGTGAAGTGCACGTTCTGGCCGTCGCTCAGAGCCTGGTTGAACCCTTCGGAAGAAATCACATAGAAGTTCTTGGACTGTTGCGGAAGTTTTGCTATGTTGTTATTTGCCCCACTGCTCATTCCACTGCGAAGCACCTCGCCTGCAAGGAAGGGGATATCATTACCGAGTCCCAGGTCACTGATTATCCTGTCGTAGACCGCCTTGACCTTGGAAGGCCACTGGTTGTCACCGGCATCCGTTTCGCCCTGATGGAAGATGATTCCCTTGATAACGCCATCTTCCTGAGCCTTCTTCGCCATCTCGATCAGGCGCTCGTAAGGTTTTCCGCCATAGGCCTCAACCCTCTGCTTAAACCAACTGGCCTGCTGGTTCATATAACTCTGGCTCAGGGGGGATTCGAACAACTGTATGCTGCACCCTGCAACCGCCACATCGACAATCCCCACCCTGATCTGAGAATCAGTCTTCTCGACCATCGTACGGCCGAAATAGTCCGCCGGCCCCAGTTTGCTACTGCAACTGGCAAGCGGAGGAACCGCATCGGACCATTGGCCCAGTTTTTTGCCACAGTTTGTCTCATTCGTTGTCCAGAGCACCTGGAACCGGCTATCAACCGTCTTGTCCTGGCTTTCGATATTGCCCTGGCCTTCCATGTTGGACTGACCAAACGCGAGATAGATGTGGAAATTGGGATCGGGGGCTGCATATACAGCCGAAGCGGCGCATGCTGCGAGCGCCATTTTCTTTAGATTCATAATTCACTCCATATACAAACGGTAACCAACCCGTCTGTAACAAGTAAAATAAATCCGGTAAAAGCCCGTTTTACGTAAAAAAAGGTTAATCCGTTGTATAAAAAAGCAACACATACTCCGTTTTTGGCCCAAAATTTGTATATATTCCTTAAAAACATTCCCGGAGGAATCCTATGAAGAAAATCATCCTGAGCACCATCGCAGCAAGTTTCTGCCTTCTTACCGCCTGCAGCGACGACCCCGAACCGACCACTGAAGAAAAGTGCGAAGGCGGCCTGAACGAAGACTGCCTCGTGGGTACATGGAACCTGAACGGCATCGAAATGATCGGTGACGGATCGAAGTACCTCGATTTTGGTGCTGCTCCCAGCACGCTCGTATTCACTGACGACGGCAAGTTTGAATTTACCTGCACAACAAGCTCTGAATCCGAAATGGCCGGGCGTGATTGCGCTGGGCAAAAGGCTTTTGGCGAGTGGGAAATCTTGGGATCTTCCCTGAAACTGAAAATCAAGATGGCTCGTTGCGGCGAACCTGTTGAAGGTCCATACACAACCACGCCGACACTCACCGCAACCGACCTCAACCTGAACAAGCTCGTATTCCACAGCAACGACGTCACGGATGCGAACTACAAGAATATTGTTACAGAGCACTTCGTTCGCGTTGCCCAGTAATCAAGAGGAAAATATTACAGAAAAGCCCCGCGTACAGCGGGGTTTTTCGTTTATTGCACCGGAGGGGCAGTCATACGCGCCCCTCCATAGTCTCACAGCACCGAAGGTGTCCATGCTCTAACACGCTGACACGTTGTTTAACATAGGCAGGGCGTGTTTGAGCGTGTCGGGAGGGTCTTAGGGAGGGGCAGTCATACGCGCCCCTCCCTAGTCTCATAACCTCCACCGATTCTTCTCATAATCCCGAAGGAACTTGAGTGCAGACTGCAGGCGGGCACGGGCTTTCTCGTTTTTAGGCGTTCCGTTTTCGCAACGGGCAAGGAAGGCCCCGACCGTCTCGCCGGGATGGCGCACAAGCCCGAGCCTAGCAAGTGATTTTTCTGCTGACTCAAGCCCCTTGACCCATTGCTGGACTGACAGCGCATAATCTGCACTTGACTTGCGACGGCGAAGTATCCGCACAACCTGGAACGCAGCGACAGCAAGGGCAATGCACCCGAGGATAAAGTAAAAGAGCGTACTTGAAAGGATGTTCTGGACAGTATTTTGCCAGGAATTTAGCGCAAGCCTCCATTCTCCGTCTCGCAGCACATGGAATATGCGGGCAGAACGTGCACGGAGTGATTCGAGCTTCATGGTAAACCAGGAAGGGCGTTCCACCTTCACTACGAACAGCGGAGGCGTCGGGTCAAACGTTGCCCAGGTTCCCATGTTACGCATTTCTACCCATGCATGCGACGAGTTGCGGCGGAATATGGCATACGAGCGCCCCGGCTCGACTTCCGGGCGGGCAAAACCCGTCACATAACGCGCCTTTATTCCAGCACGGCGCAGCAAGAGCACTGACAACGTTGCATAATACTCGCAATAGCCGGAGCGGGTCGCCCAGAATACTCGCAACGGGTCAGAATTTGCACCCAATTTGGCAATATCCACCTTGGATTCATCAACACGCAAGGAATAGGCGAAATGGTGCAAGAAGTAATCACTTATTGCACGAGAATAGCGATATGGTCTTAATACAGCCGGTTCGTCAGGAATCGTATCAAGCCCCATTTCCATCGCAACCGTATCGAGGAAGCCCACGAGGGGTGCAAAGACCTGCAGGTAGGAACTGTCCGGCATATCGTTACCATATGTACCCGCAACAAACGGCCCCGTGGAGCTGCTCGGCAACGGCATATAGTAGAACCAGTCACCACGGAGAGTTTCACCCTGCTTGAATATATTCGACCTGAAATATTCCACGGAATCCGCATTCTTCATAGCAACCGCAACGGCATCGTAGGGGGCGAAAATAAATCCGAAATTGTCAATCGTAGACTGCACCCACACCGGGCGAGTACTATCGGCAGACGACACGGAATCGCGGGTCTCGAACACGGCGTAATCCACCTTGTAACGGGCAGAATAAAGCACGCGGTCGCGGTGCACCGGAAGTTTCCAGATGCCGCCTACGTATTTTTCGTACACGGCGGCGCGCATGTATGTCGGAGCGAGCGTGTCCCATACACGCAGGACAACTTCGCGGTTGTACTTGCCCGCAAAGTTAGATTCGAACGACCCAAGTTTTACCACGGGGTCAAAGCCCATCAAGTGGCGCTTGGCGTAATAGTCGGCCATCCTTTCGGCACGGTTATGCCCATGCGATTGCCAGTACTTGAGCCCCCCGAACGAAATCGCCGAAAGTTGCACGAAGAGCAACAGGAACAGCGCATGCTTCCACCACTTGACACCGGGCCTCCCGTAGGCATGCAACAAGATTAAAAGAGCAAGCAGATTGCAGAAGATTCCATACCGGGATGCCTGGAAACAACTCAACAACAGGACCGCAACACCGTTGAACAGCACGAACACGTCGTAGCCGCCGTTCCCGAGACTGCGCTTCTGCAAATACGCGAGCGAAAGCAGGTAGTAAGCGGGGATGAACACGAGCCAGGGCGACATCCCGTATTCCATCTCGGGGCTAAGCACCCACCAGATGGCAAAGGGAACAATTAACCCGTAGGCGACAGACTTGCGGTAAACGGGAACGCGCGACTCATCGTAGCGGAAAAGGAGAACGATAAAAGCAGCGACAAAGATAATGCCAAGCCAGGGCAAGTCGGAAGAGAGGCCCAGGTTCAGCGAGGCTGTGCAAAGGAGGATAGTCTTCGCCTTTTCGCGGAGGGGGAACTTTCTCATAAGGAGACCTCCCCCGCATCCAGGTTTTCTGCGGGCACAAACAAGGTATCGTCGCGCGGTTCGGCCGGCCTGTCGCAAACCACGACCTGCTTGTTCACAAGCGGGTCGGCTGCCGCAAAGAGCCCCACGCGGAGCACGGGCCCCATCGGGCGGGCCGCGGGTGACCAGAGTTCCGATTCGCGAGCATTTTTTTCGCGTGCATGTTTATCGCGCGCACGTTTATCGCGGGTATAGATTTCTGCGCGGGGTATGCGCGCAAGCGTTTCGAGCAGCGCGCTTTCCGCGTGCGTGCCCGCAATCGAGATTTCGTCGTCGCACACGAAGAGACGCCCGAGAATCCCGCGGTCAACAAGCCACAGCCCTATTCCCGCAGCAAGCCTAATCATCGGTTCCAGCAGGGACTTTTCGCGCAGGCTCCGCGCCCGCGTATCGAGCACGAGCACCACGCCCGCGCCGCGTTCGCCCTCGAACTCCTTGGTGAATGGCCTCCCGTAACGCGCGAACGCCCTGTAGTACAAGTCGCGCAGGGAATCGCCCTCGCGGTATTCGCGCACGCCCGCAAAATCGAGCCCGCGCATAAAGTTGCTCATCAGGAGCGGCACGAAGGCCATCCCGCTCTGGCCCGCCGTCAGAAACGAAAAAGCAATAAGCTTCTTCGGGCGCGGATACACGAGGATTTCCGCCTCGCCTACCCTGAAGGGGTAGCAGAGCATGTTCTTGATTTCGGGAACCGTGAGCGAAACCTTAGGGATACGGTATGCACCCCTAAATTTTGTGCGGACGCTAACTCGCAGTTCGCCTGTACCGCCCGCGGGAATCCTGCAGAGTTCCGGCGAGTTTTCGCCAGCGAGCGACGGGTCCATACGGGAGCACGACGCCCACACGCAATCTATTGCAGTTCCGGCCTGCAGGCGCACGGAGACGTAAGCATTTTCGCCCTCGGTAGCGTGCTCAATGCGGGAGATTGTACCCGAGACCTTTGTCTTTTTCGCCGTGAGGAAGAGCGACGGGACCAGCGAGAGGAAGAAGAGGAAAACGAAACCCGAGAACACCCAGGCGGCCCAGAAGCCGGCGAATGCACCCGCGAAAATCGAGAAGAGAAACAGGGCGGCGCAGGCGCGGCCCGGGTACGTGAAAAACTCCCCCCACACGTAGTAGAGGCGCATCAGGAGTCCCGCACGCTTGGGCGCACGGGGTATCGCACCCAGGAACCAGCTCAAGAATCGGCGCATAGTTCCCCGCAATTCTATTTCGGGATTTTCACTTCGCGCACGATGGCTTCAAGAATCCGGCGACTCGCCCCCTCGCCCGCATCCTTCGGGAACACGCGGTGTTCCATGACCGGGTAGAAAACCTTCTGGATGTCGTCGGGGTTCACGAAGTCGCGCCCCGCGACATAGGCCGAAGCCCGCGCCATCTTCACCAGGTTGAGGCCGGCGCGGGGGCTGGCGGCAAGGCGCACGCCCGCGTCACTGCGGGTCGCCTGCACGAGCTGTACCGCATAGCGTTCGAGCGCCTCGTCGATATGCACCTTGCGGACATTCTCGCGAGCAAGAAGAATCTCCTGCACGTTCGTAACCGGTTCCAGACGCGAAAGCGGCGTGCCTTCGCGGTGCCCGTGCAGTATCTGCATTTCGGTCTCGAGAGTCGGGTACCCGATTGAGAGCCGCACCATGAAGCGGTCCATCTGAGCCTCGGGCAGCGGGAAAACCCCGTGGAACTCCACCGGGTTTTCCGTCGCAAGCACAAAGAAGAGTTCGGGCAGCCTGTGGGTCTCGCCCTCCAGGCTCACCTGGCGTTCTTCCATCGCTTCCAAAAGCGCACTCTGCGTGCGGGGCGATGCGCGGTTAATCTCGTCGGCCAACAGCACCTGCGTGAAAACGGGACCCTTGCGGATTTCGAACTCGCCGGTATTCGCCCTATACACGGCGCCCCCCGTAACGTCGGCAGGCAGCAGGTCGGGCGTGAACTGGATGCGGGCAAAATCCGCCCCTATGGCCACGGCGAGCGCCTTCGCGAGCGTCGTCTTGCCTGTGCCGGGAACATCTTCTATAAGCACGTGACCGTCGGCAAGGAGTGCCATCACGAGCATTTCTACGGATTCATGCTTGCCGAGCAGCACAGAATCCAGTGCATCCATCAATCGTCTAATCATAGCACTCCTATCGGTTTAAAATTCTACACGCCCTGGCTTTCGCGGTACTCGCCGCCAAACGCCATCCCGCTCACCGAAAGAATCGGCGGGAACTGGATGCGCTTGGCCGCAGCGATGCCACGGAATCGCCTATGCCATGCGCGCATGTCGTTGAGCGCATCGAGTTTTGTCTTGAACAGTTTCTTGAAGTACTTCGGGTCCGCCCCGATTTCCCTGCAGAGTTTCCCTTTCTCGAGAAGTTCCTCCGTATCTTCAAGTCCATGGTTCTGGTCTACCCAGTAGGCAAACAACTTGTCATGATACGGATACTTGATCGGGTCGCCCTTGCCTTCGTCCACATTCATCGCCTCGCTGAGTTCCGCACTCGCCGGGATATCGATGGAGGCCTTCGGGATAATTTCCTTCTTGCGGTTGATGTAGCGGGCCAGTTCGTACACCTGCGTCTTCCACAGGTCACCGAGCGCACACATCACGCCGCAGCTGTCACCGTAAAGTGTGCAATAGCCCGCAGTCGCCTCGCTCTTGTTGCCGTTGCAGGTCACACCCGCGCCAAGCACAGAAGCAACCGTCAGGAGCACCGAAGAAGAACGCGTACGCGCCTGCAGGTTTTCGTAGTTGAGGCCTTCCACCTTAATCTTCTTATCGCTGCGGACAAAATCGCACTGGGCAAGGCTATCGCAAACTGCATTCAGCATGTCCGAAATCGGCGCCACCATGTACGGAGTCTTCAGGTTCTTCGCCAAGTCGCGGGCCGCATTCTTCGTAGTATCGGAATTGAACCGCGTCGGCATGTTCACGAGATACACGTTCTCGGGTCCAATCGCTTCCGCATACAGAACCGCAGACACCGCGCTATCGATACCGCCGCTTGCACCGATGACCATGCGGCCGATATGGAAGCGAGCCAGGTTCTCACGGATCATGTACACGAGAGCGTCGTGAATCTGCGCAATCGGTTCTGCCACCTTCGCAGGCCTAGGAGCGGGCTTACCGCCGAGAGGCAGCACCTTCACCTTGCCGTTCCTGATTTCGACAAGCGCCTCGCCCGCCTTGAACTGCTCCATGCGGAAAACTTCCTTCCCGCTCGCATCGTAGACGCGGCTCGCACCGTCGAGGGCGTAGATATTCTTTCCGGAATTTTCCGTACCCACGGCATTCACGTACAGGGTCACCTTCCTGTTGTCCTTCGCAAACAGGCCACAGACCGCATTCACCTCGTTGTCCTTCTCCAGCGTAAACTGCTGCAGGCCGGAATACACCTCGAAGTCGTGCTCCCAGCCGTCCATATTGCCGTTCACGTAGTGGTTGTACATGCAGATATCGAACTCCTCGCTGCAACCCACAAGAATCTCGATACCCTTCGAAAGTTTCTCGAGAGCATTTTCTGCATCGCGGCAAGCCTTCTGGAAGGCCCACTCCGTATTCCTTGCCCCGAGTCCGCTGTAGTTGCCCGAAACGGCACAGTCCGGGAACGCGACCATGTCAGCACCCGCCTTCTTGGCACGGGCGACAATCGCCTTCATTGTCTTGAAATTTTCTTCCGGATTCCCCGGAACTACATTCATCTGCGCTATATAAACTTTCATGGTCAGCCTCTTGTAAATTCAATTCAAATATAAAAACGTTGCCAGCACAAAACCGGCAACGTCAATATCACTCAATGGCGCTTGCCCCTACCATTATTCGTACTCCGGAGCAATCCAGTACTCAGGAATCGATGGATCGTCGGGGTCCGAATTACCGTAGTAGAAGTACGAGCCGGCCTCCCATTTCGAGACAGAGCCCATCACGGCCGGGGTGCATGTGCCACCCAGGCAGCCGGTCATCTTCATCAGCAACTGGTTGCCGTAGACATCCCACGTACCCTTCTTGAGCGCCTTGTTCTCGCTACCCTTAAAGCCCTTCACCTCGAAGGTACGGTCGGCACGCATGTCAAGTGACCAGGTGAGGCCGCCTTCATCAGACTCCCATTCACCCTCGAGATCGGCCGCAGGAACTTCACGATATTTTAATTCGCTCACCGTGCACGAACGATCTTCCGACGAGATGGTCATCGTCTCGTAATCGGAACTCACGGAGGCCGACACCAGCGCTTGAACGGCGTCGGTATAGAACAGCGGGCGCATCAGGAGTTTACCGCGGTGAATGTCATAGTAGCCGGCAGACCAGGACACAAGAGAATCGTTCGTTTGTTTGGCATTTCGGACAACATCGGTAGCCACATAGCGGCCCTTATAGAAGCTATAGCCCGTAAAGGTATTCTCGCCAGTCTTGCAGAAGAGGGTCTTCGCCGCAAGGCTATCGCCGTTCGACACGACCGAGGAATTCTTCTTGACAGAAGCCTCGGTAACATCCTTGTACTCGCCGCCATCCAAGGAATACTGCAGTTGGTCGTCTTCGTTCACGATAAATCTCATGGAGTGGTCAGAATCCTTCTCCACTAGTTTTTCCATGGACTTAATCGCATCGGCCTCCACCTTGATAGACGTAATGGCACCCTGGCTGAATTTCAGCACGCCATCATCGAAATCGGACGGGGCAGCAAGCCATGCCGTGTCGGGAATCCAGAGCGAGAACAGGCCATGCTTCTCACCCGTCGCCAGGTAGATGTCACGCCCGAACAGGTCCTTGAGCGTCATATTCCTCTCGAGGTCTTCGAGGGTGGCCGCGCGGGCACCAGCGGGAATATCCTTCGAGACAGACGAGGAGGAAACATCCTCCGTACTGGAGGAGGAATCATCCTTTTCGCTGGGAGAAGAAAGAATATCGTCATCAGTATCGGACGGGGAACTGTCACCGCAGGCAAAAAGCGCCAAGGAAGCGGCGGTAATGCCCGCCAACAAGAAAGAATGCTTCATAAAAAATCCTCTTTTTTATGGAATATACTTTCTTTTAGGGCAAAAATGCAGAAAAAAGCAAAAAAACAAGGTTATAGGGCCTTTTCAGGGCTATAATCCAGGTCTTTTCGGGCATTTTCAATGTCCGGGACGGCATTATAGAGGAATCCGGCCAGCGCCTGCTCCGCAGAAACGCGCCTGCCGCCAATCCAGTTCCGGAGTACCGCGAGTCTTTTCGCAATCCACCAGGGCAGCGGAACCATCAGGTGGCGTTTCCCTGCGGTACGCAAGATGCGTTCCGCCATCTCGGCCATCGTCATCACCTCGGGGCCCGCAAGCGCATACGTATTCCCGATTGCCTCGGGCGCAAGGCCCGCGGCGGCGATTCCCTTCACGAGGTCAACGCTACGGACGGGTTTCTTGCGCGCAGTACCGCCCCCAGGGAGCGGGTAGACCGGGAACCTGCAGACAAAGTCCGCATACATCCGGAATTCCACGCCACCGCCGTCACCAATCACGAGGGTCGGCCGCACGATGGTCCAGTCGAGCCCGGATTCCCTTACCGCAGATTCCCCCGCCAGTTTGCTTGCACCGTAGGGCGTAAGCACCGGGTACGTTACCGAGATGCTCGACACGTAGAGCAGGCGATGCACGCCCGCATCCTGGCAGGCAGAAACCACGTTACGTGTACCGCCCGCATTGATCCGCTCAAATGCGGATGCATCCCTTGAAAGGAGAATTGCTGCCAGGTGGAATACCCCGTCCACGCCATCGAACGCGGGCCGGATGGAGGCGTAGTCGGCGACATCGCCATAAACAACTTCTACGCCTTCCGGGAGCAAATCCACGCCGGTATCGCCCGGGAGAGTCAGGACACGCACACACACTCCGCGTGCCTGAAGTTCCCGGCAGAGCGCCTTCCCTACGACGCCTGCACCTCCCGTTACAAGTACCTTCATCAGGTTTCCAGCATGTAACGGATGTCCTGTACCCTTCTCGCGAGAGCCTCATCACTCTCCATCATGGATACCAGGGACTTTATGGCGGCGATTACCGTGGAATAATCGCGATTAAAAATCTTCCCTACTTCGGTTTCTGTCTCGGTCGTCAGTTCGCGGCAGAGGAACATGGCGACCTTGCGCGGGATAGAAGCACCCTTGTCCTGACGCTTGGAAGAAAGAACCACCATGTCGACATTGAACGTCGCGGCAACGGTCTCGCTGATGTTCTTCAGCGTGAGGGTCGCACCGTCGTTCTGCGGGGAAACAAACAACTGCTTCACGCAATACAGGTTCAGTTCCACGCCATTCAGGCTATGCATGGCATCAAGCCAGTTGAGCATGCCCTCGATAAGGCGCACGTTCGCACGCGGCGGAATGGAAAGGAACCTGCAGATTTCCTCACGGTCCTCGCTTGCAAACGGGAGGCGTTCCGACTTCTGGCGGATGACCCCCATGCGCGTATTCAGATCGGGCTGGTCGACGCCCACCGCCACGCAGTTCTCGAGATGGTTCAGCAGTGCGGAGGTCAGTTCGGCCACGTTGGAATCGTTCGACGGGCGCGCACCTTCGGCAAGGCGCTTGAACGACGCCGGCTTGCGGTCGCTCGAGAGCAGCACCAGTTTGCCCTCATTACGCATCTTGTTTATCGTCTTTGCAAGGAATTCCTGGCAGTAGACGCTCTTCTTGAGCAACTGGATGTCGTCGATAACGAGCACGTCGCATTTCGAATAAAGTTGCTGGAACTTTTCTGCAAGTTCGTCGCGAAGTTTCCAGTCCTTCGCCTTCGCCGCCTCGAACACCGAAACCGTATCGCGCAAGAAATCGTACGCCTGGCGATAGACGACACGGAAATCGGGCCTATCCTGCACGAGTTTCGCCGCCACCGCCTGGAGCAGGTGTGTCTTGCCGAGGCCCGATGCACCGAACACCAGCAACGGGTTCATGCCCTTGTCACCAGGGTTCTCGGCCACGGCGAGGCATGCCTTGTATGCCGTAGAATTGCACGAGCCCACGACAAAGTTATCAAACGTATAGCGCGCATACATCGGGGAACCGAGGGCACGGTTCTTACGCGGGCGTGCCGGAGCCGCCGTACGCTTTACCGCGGGGATTACCGGGGTAAACTTTATCTCGGGAACAGGTGCGGACACAGCACGGAGAACAACGCGGTAATCGACAAACGCGCTACCCATGACGCTTGCAAACGCCTTGCGCAAAAGGGAACCATAGTGGCTATTAAGCCAGGTTTCACGGAACTTGTCAGGGACAGACAGGCTAACGATTCCATCTTCCATACCTTCGTAATTCACGGTATCAAGTATGGCCATGCCGAAATCGTTGCACTGGGAACGCACGTAGTCGAGCACGGACTGCCAGGGCGACGCTGATAAACTCAATAAGGTAACAATATTTTCCACAATAAACCAGTAAAGCGAGAGGGGCTACTAAGAGGTTGGGTCAAAAAAAATAGATAACGGACCTCGACGAAAAATTCCCGTTTTGTAAGGTTTTTATAAGCCCCCCGAAAAAAGGCCAAAAACGGCACTTTCCTCAAAAAAAAATTTTATTACCGATTCAATCCCCAAATTTGGGGAGTTTAATCACGCAGGAATCAAACTATCATCCCTACCCAAAGCACAACATATCAACAGAAAAATTTTGAACTATCCCTTGACAAGAAAAATAATGAACAAATTAGCACTAATTCGTCAAAAATCGGCATTTTTTGACAAATTTCGGCAATTTTTGGAAGTCCAAAAATCGTAACTCATTGATATGTTTGCCGTTATGTGAGTTTAAAATATTATTTTTTGCAGAATACTATATAATAGTCATCCACATGGCAGGCATCCCATTCCGGGGACTGCCCGAGGGCACCCAGAAGTACCCCCCAGCGGGCATAAAAACGCAGCGGAAATAGGGCCCGGTCGACCCCCAGCGAGTCCGCATCGCGCAAGAACACCTCGGGCTCGCGGGCATAGCGCAGGTAGCGCGCGAAAAAGTCGGCAGATTTCAGGATAAACCGGCCATCCATATATATGGAGTCGCGCGGATTCACGAAGGCCAGGTAACCGCCCGCACGGTCGTCATTGAAAAGGCGACCTGTATGCGGGTGCTGCGCCATCCATTCCGCGGCCTTTACGGGCACGCGCTGGTAGGCGACCATCGTCTTGTCGTATGATGTTAGCGACTTTGCCCAGAAACCAAGTAGGCAGGCTATGATGACGATAGAGGCAATGTATGCGCGGGACCGGTTCATCAGCCCCAATTGCAAGGAACATGCCATCGCAACAAGTAACGGCAACAGCAGCACGAAGTTCCTTTCGGCTACAAGTGCAAGCACCGCAGTCACAAACAACGTTGTCCATATCACAAGGTTTTCGCGACTACGCACTAGCTTTACGATGGAATACACCGCCCCGAAAACAGCGAGAATAACCATCAGCGCACTAGCAAGAATGTTTTCGCCAGCAAGGAGAAGGGTAAACGGGCTACGATTCTCGGCGATTTCGCTCGCAAAGATTGCGGCAGAAGGAGTGAGGCCAAGCAGGCGGTCAAGAAGCCCGAACGGATAGAGGAACAGGCGAAGGCCTTCCCCATGCAGGAACGGCATCGCAAAGAGCAGAGCCACGAATATGGCGGGCACGACAACTGAGGCTTTTGAATGCGCGGACCAGTTCCTGTACAACGCATCCGCAAGGCAAAGCAGTGCAAAAAGCGGGCCCAGAATGTATAGTCCCTGGAACCTGCACCAGAGCCATTGCAGCAGAAGCAACGCAAATGCGACAAGGCTTGTCTTTACTCGCTCTGCTGTGCGCTTGTCGCCCGAAATAAATCGTGCAAGCAGCCACGGGACAGCATTCCAGTATATTCCGAGGAACAGCAGCGTAAATACGACCGGGCGCATCTCCATTTGGAAGCGGAACACGAATAGGATAGCGGCAGCGACTGCAACGGCATGCGGGTTACCGAATATGCGGGCAAGCCTCCCGCGCCACTCGCCCGCAGAACCATGCACGCAACCAGACTGATTACACAATCCCGCAGGCACAAGGAACAGGGCGAACACGCCACCCCACAGCAAAGCCTTGAAGGCGACAAGCAATGGGGCACCACCGAGGGCATAGACAGCACCCACCACGTGCTGAAAGTATTCATGCACGTTCACCACGGGGCCACGCACCGGCGTCCATGCGGTTACCCACTCTCGCGCACACGCCATGTGCCACCAGACATCAGTATCGGTAAGCGGGAAAATTGCGAACAGAATCGCGAACAGGGGTACAACAAGGCCTATTCCCAGCAAACCAATCATCTAAGCGTTCCAAGCAGAGAGTCCAGACGCGCAGTCAACCGGCTTGCACCCTTTGTGCAAAGGTGGTCCATATTGAAAGCCATATCGGAGCCGTAGTCATGTTTTCCCATCCGGTGTTCATCCATAAGGATAAAGTTGGGGAACTGTTCCTGCAAATCTTCAAGCACCTTTATCGCGTTTTCTGCCTCAACATGCCTCAATCCATACCTTCCAAAGGATTCCGTATCCCTGTACTTCGGGTTCTGCGGGAAAATAATTCCTATCACGGTCACACCCTTCTCGGCAGAGTTCTCTATCATCGTCAAAAGACGCTGCATATTACCATTCAGCAAAGCTTCGTTCTGCGAATACCAATTTATATCGTAGTCTGTGGTTGGTTCCGCCCAATCCACACATTCAGCGTCAACATACCCACGTGATGGCATATACTGCTTGTCATCAGCTTCCGGTGCACGTTCTGTCATTTCGAACAACCCGTCCGGATACCCGTCGCTCCAGTAATCATGATCTTCATCATACACATAGCCGGGGTAATTCCTGTACTCTTTGTAGAAGAAATTATCGTAATCATTGTCGTACACCTTAAACCACCTGTCTATATCGAGCGAAAGTACAAGATACTTCACCTTTTTCACATGAAGCAGGATATAATTTTCAAGCAGGTAGTCCGAAATAAATAGTGAGTTCGGCACATTGGAAAGGTTTATCGCAAAGGCATTCGTAATCTGTCCGGGTATAATACCCGCCTGCGAACGCGATGAACCGAGTACCACGAGATCCGCCGTATCGCGATGTTTCCATATCAGTTCCATCGGAGTACGCAAGCCCGCCGCAGTCGCAGAGCCCTGGTCTACAAAGTAGACGCCAGCGCTATCCGGAGAAAGCCCCGCATCCTCGTCAATCACGCTGGTAGATTTTACCCACACGCTTGGGTGCCAGATTTCTTCGCCCTTCAGGATTTCGGTAACCTTCCCGCTAGCAAGGTCAATAAGAGCAATCTTCTCGTGCACCCCCATGGAATTCACGAGTGTCGCTACAAGCAGGTTCGGCGTTGTGGAGGTATGCCCGATGGCCCATTCCGTATGGTCGAACGTATAGCCTGAGGGAGCGGCTACGCTTTTGACAAGTTTGCCCGTACTGTCGACCACAAGGAGCCTTTCGTGAACATCATAGTCCTCACCCACAAACTTGCGACCCGTCGCCGATGCAAAATCGAGGAACGCTGTCCGGTTAGAACCATCCTTCGAAAGGCTCGCGTTGCAGGCCTGCTCGCCATTGTACCACACCGTATCGCCCGCATCCGTAAATACGTCCGAACCCGCATTCGCAACTCGAGCCCGCAGGAGCCTAGCCCCCGTAACCGCAAGCTTACCATCATCGCTAATACCACCATGATACGCGCCGTCAAAAAGTTTCCTAGGTTCACCAAACTTGCCTCCCGAGAACTTTACCTGCCACGTGCTCTTTTCGGCAAACGAGCCTGCATCCTTGTTGTTGCCCGCATCGGACACATACACGACAACAGTATCGCCGTTCTCGAGCACGCGCCAACGGGGAATCGCGGCAGACTCCACATCGAGTTTTACAAGGCCCGTGCCCGAATCGTCGAGGTCACGCACATACACTGTCGACTTTCCGGAAACACCCTCAAGCCCCGTGCAGAAAGCAACCCGCATGCCATCGGGCGAAATATCGGGATGGTACACCTGTAACGTATCCTCTATTTCGTGAACAAGGTACCCCACCACAGAGTAGTCAATGTACGAGAGGTTCCCCGTAATGTCGTCGCGGAACGCGAACTTGGTCTTGTACGTTTTCGTGAGCGAGCGGACCGCATTCGCCATCACAAGCGAAGCAAAAGAATACGTCTTTGCATGCTGTTCCGTACCATCAAACCATGTGGCATCGGGAATACGGCCAAATGCAAGCCTGAAACCGACATAATTCGTGCGAGATGCTGACGTTGTCGTATAGACATCACCTCGGTTGACAAGGCTTATCGCCAAAGGTTCCTGCCTGTACGAACCTCCCTTCAACACACGCTCCCCCAAGGACCCTCCGTCCACTGTCCCCACGTAATTCGTAACCAGCGTATCCCTGAAACTCCCCAGCCAGTCGTTCACCCACTCCATGGCATTCCCGACCATGTCGCAAAGCCCTACAGAACTTTCCGGGAGAGTACAGACCTCATGGAGCGAGTTTTTGGTATTGTGCGATGTCCAGGCATTCTCGGTATTCCACCCAATAGATGCTGCATACGTCCATTCTGCCTCGGTCGGGAGCCTGAACGCCTCAACCGTGGGGTCAAACTTGAGATTGGCAAGTCCCGTACAACCTTCCTCATCAAAGGTTGCTCCCGTATAGGTATAGGCGGTATCGTACCCGAGTTTCTTCGACATCTCGTTCGCAAATAGTGCCGCATCGAAATAACTCACGTTCACTACCGGAAACGCATCCACCTCACAATCAACGAGTCCCTTGTAGTCCGCAAAATCCTTCAGCACGAACTTGAAGTCTCCGCAGGTCACCTCATTCTTGCCTAGGTAGAATTCGTAATCAAGTGCAACATCCATCGTAGGCTTAACATTGGCTTTCGCTTTCTCGTCATCCGAGCCGAGAGTCACTATCTTGTTCTTGCCCGCGAATCGGACAAAATCCATTGTGCCAAACGACTTCGTTTCAAACGAATCATCCGTTACCGAATCCGCATTGGAGCACGCCGCAAGAATAATTGCGCACAGAAGTTCCAAGCAAACAAGTAAGCGTCCAGACAAGCCAAGAATCTTCAAAATCTACTCCTTTCCCAAAGCCTTTAAAAGCGAATCCAGACGCTGCGTAATCTGCACCGCACCCCTATACGCAAGATGGTCTGTATTGAGTGCCATGTCGTCGGTGTAGTCATGCGCGCCCATCTTGTTCTCGTCCATCACATAGAAATTCGTGTATTCCCCGGCAACGGCACGCACGGAATCCAGCAAGGATTCCGCCTCGCCCCGGAGCAAGCCGTAGCGCCCGAATGCACCCGTTCTCCTGTATTTTGGGTTCTGCGGGAAGACAACACCCACTACAGCAATGCCCCTTTCCTGAGCTGCCGTGACAAACGCACGAAGGCGTTCCAGCTGCCACCCGACAACCTCGGGCTTCGTCGACAACCAGGTAGAATCAATTTCAACAAGCGGGTCCCCCCAGGAAGCATCCTCGTTGTAGTGATACCCACGGCTCCCGTAGAAAATATCACTGTATTCCTCGCTCGCCGGGTACGACTCGTTCACGAAATCGACAAACGATTCCGGCACGCCAGCTTTCCAGAAATCATGGTTCAGGTCGTAAGCGTAGCCAGGAGCCCCACCATAAACGAGTTCTTCCGTATATTCGCCCGTAATCTGCCACAGGTCAAAATCCAGCGAGAATACGACCGCCTTCAATTTTTTTGCATGGTTGAACGCATAGTTACGCGCCACATAGAACGAGGCATCCATCGAGTTCATCGGGTGACCCATATTAAGCGCATATCCCGCCGTAATAGAATCCGGAATAAGGCCGTCCTCGACTCGCGAACTCCCAACGAGAATATACTCGAGCCGATCCACGTTATTCCAGAAGAGTTCCATCTTCACGCGGAGCGCCTCATGCGAGGCATCGAGACCCGGAGCCAGGTATACACCCGCACTGTCGGCATCCAGGAGAACATCATCTGCAGGTGCCACGCCCTGTTTGACCCAGAGAGCGGGGTGCCAGAGTTCATCGCCCTCGGCAAGTTCCACGATGGAAGAATCAGCGAGGTTCAAAAGAACAATCTTCGAATGAGCGCCACCCGCATTCGTGAGCGTCGCGACGGCAAGATTATCACCACCCCTCGCCCACTCGCTGTGGTCAAACGAAAAGCCTGCAGGGGCAGCAACGGACTGTATCAGTTTCCCAGTACTGTCGATAACGAGGAGGCGTTCGTGCGTTCCGTAGTTCTCGCCCACAAATTCACGACCGGTCTTTCCGCCGAAATCGAGGAAAAGACTGCGCTTGGAACTATCCTTTGCAAGCGACACGTTGCACGCCTGTTCGCCACCGTACCAGACCGTATCGCGGGCAGAACCTGCAACCGTCGAGCCCGATTCTGCAACGCGGGCCCGCAAGAGCCTCGCGCCCGAAACAGCAAGCGAGCCGTCCTCACTAATACCATCATGATAGGCACCGTCAAAAAGCTTTTCCGGCTTACCGAACTTGCCTTTCGAGAACTTGACCTGCCAGGTAGATGCCGACCTAAACGCAGATTCATCCTTGTTGTTGCCCGCATCGGTCACATACACGATTACCGTATCGCCGTTACCAAGCACGCGCCAGCGCGGTATAGCCGCCGATTTCACGTCAAGTTTCACTAACTCATTCCCGCAACCGGACTTCAGTTCCGCCACATAGAGTTTCGATTCGCCCGAGACGCCCTCGAGCCCGGTGCTGTACGCCACCCACTTGCCATCGGGCGATATATCGGGATGGTAACCGCCATCAGTCCCGCAAAGTTTCTTTACCGAGAGCGTTCCGCTGGAATAGTCAATGTAATTGATGTACTCCGTAACGTCGTTCCGGAAGGCTAACTTGACCCGGTAAGTCCCCGCCAGCGAGCGGACTGTTGCAGAACTTGCCAGCGGGATAACGCGGTTTTCGGACTGGTCTCCACTAGCATCCATCCATGTGGCGTTGGGGATGGCCCCGAAAGCGAGCCTGAAGCCCACATAGTCCGCATGCGTTGAGGAAACGACCGTATACACATCGCCACGACTATAGAGCGTTATGGACTGCGCGGGATTACGGAAACTGCCGCCCTTCACGACTCGCTCACCAAGGCGCCCCCCGTCCGGTGCACCCACGAAATTCGTGATCTTGATGCTACTGAACTCACCTAGCCAGTCGTTCACCCACTCCATAACGTTCCCGGCCATGTCGCAGATATCGCTTTCCGTCTTTGCAAATGCGCAAACCTCATGCACCTCGTAACCCGAATTGTCGGCGGTCCAGCCATTCGAAACATTCCATACGTTCCTCGCCACGAGCATCCATTCCGCCTCGGTCGGGAGCCTATAGGCTTTCGCCTCAGGCCGGAAGGCAAAGCCATCCAACCCGGTGCAATGACCTGCTCCGTCAAAGACCGCCCCCACATAGGAATAAGCAGTATCAAGCCCTTCCGCCTTGCTGCGCTCATTCGCATAGAGAACCGCATCATAGAAGGTCATGTCCGTAGCAGGCAGATTGTCACTATTGCAATCGAGAGAAAACCCTGTTGCGTGTTCCATCAAGGAATTAAACTCGTTACACGTTACCTCGTGCCGCCCGATAGAGAATTCGTAGTCAAAAAGGACTTTCATTTCCGGGCGTTCGTTCTGTTTCGAATCCGGTTCGAGCGTTCCCACTAGCACATAGGCTCCATCTGACTTTACCCGGAGCATTCCCGACAGAGAGTCTACGGAAAAATCAACCACAGTCGCAAAATCGACATCACGTTTTCCAGGGTCCGATAAGTCCACGGAATTAGAGCAAGCGCAGAATAACGCTGCAAGAAAGCCGACAATCAGAAGGATTCGCTTCATACTCTTGTTTCCGTTACTTCACCGCTTGCAAAAGGGAATCAAGACGAGCTGTAAAATGTGCACCACCGGCATTGTTCAAATGATCCTCATCCTGCGCCATTTCATCGCCATAATCATGATTACCCATCTTGTTCTCGTCCACGAATATAAAATTCTGATAAATATCCTGTAGATTCTTCAAGTCATTCAACACACCAACAGCGTCACTTCTTCTGAGACCATGCCTACCGATAGCCCCCGTATTCTTGTATCCAGGTGCCTGCGGAAACACAATCCCTATCACAGTTACGTTTTCCTCGCCCGCCTTCTCTATGATTTCCTTAAGCATATCAAGGGTTTTCTCGTACAGGAATCTTTCCGTGTCCATCCAGCAACTATCCTTATCAACGACAGGATTTTCACCGCCCCAACCGTTTGTTTCCGCAAATTGGGAACTCCTATTATTCAGGAACATACTCCTATAAACGTCAACCCCCATACTCAAAGACGTCGCCTCATAAAGTAAAGCAGTGGGGAAATCAGCACCGAAATGATGATGTTCGTCGTAAACGTAGCCCGGATAAGACTGGTATTCCTCGTAGAAGAAGCTTGTTTCTGGTGGGGTATTCCAATAGTCGATATCCAGCGAGACGAGAATGTATTTCAACCTGGGGAAACGGCCAAAAACATAGCGATCGGAGAAATGCAGCACATCACTGATGTGCGATGGGAAATAGGATAGATTAAGGCCATAATACGAATTCAGGAGAGAAGGATTGAACCCGTTGGACATTCTGGACCCACCCAGTCCCAAGACTTCTACGCTATCCCTGCACATCCATAGCAATTCCATGCGGTATCTCAAGATTATAGAACGGTCGGACGCGCCCTCGACAAGATAAACACCCGCACTATCCAGATCTAGCATGGAGGAATCAGCGGCAGACACATTTCCATTCACCCAAAGGCTCGGATGCCAGAGTTCTTCCCCTTCGACAAGCCCCACGACATTACTATCGGAAAGGTTTATCAGAACGATTTTCGAGTGAGTTCCATTTGCATTGGTCAAGGTCGCGACAGCAAGATTATCCCTACCTAAGCTCCACTCGCAGTGGTCAAAAGAATAGCCTGCCGGAGCAGCAATAGACTGCGTCAAACGGCCCGAAGCATCGGCCACAAGCAAACGTTCGTGCGTCCCGTAATTTTCACCCACAAAATCGTGCCCCGTCTTTCCCCCAAAATCCAGGAAGATCGTACGCTTGGTGCTGTCCTTGGATAGCGAGGCGTTACAGGCCTGTTCCCCATTGTACCAAAGCGAATCAAATGCGTTTCCCGTCAAGCTAGAAGAAGATTCCGCGACGCGGGCTCGCAACAGACGCCCACCCGTTACTGCCAACATGTCGTCTTCGCTTATTCCTCCATGAAAAGCACCATCGAAAAGTTTTTCCGGCGTACCAAACTTGCCATTTGCAAATTTCACCTGCCAAGTAGATGCCGACTTGAATGCAATTTCATCCTTGTTGTTGCCCGCATCCGTAACATATACAATCACCGTATCGCCGTTCTCTAGCACACGCCAGCGGGGAATCGCAGCCGATTCAACATCCAGCTTGACTAGGGCCGACCCTTCCGCATCCAGATTGCGGACATAAAGGGATGACTTGCCAGAAATGCCCTCAAGACCCGTACAGAAAGCGACCTTTTTTCCATCGGGCGAGACATCCGGATGATAGGCATCAATGCTATCCGCAATTTCAATAACAGACAAATTCCCCTCAGAGTAATCGATAAAGGCTATGTTTCCCGACATGTCATTACGGAAAGCGAGTTTCACCTTATACGTTCTCGTAAAGGAACGGATTGTCGTGGAATTCGCTAGCGGAATGATTCTGCTTTGCACGACCTTGTTTCCATCTTTCGTCCAAACAGCATTGGGAATCTTTCCAAAAGCGAGGCGAAAACCGACATATTCCGTACGCGTCGACGATGTTACCGAATATACATCGCCGCGACCATACAAGGTTATGGATTCTTGCGAATGACGATAGCTTCCTCCCTTCAAGATTCGCTGTCCATGCGTACCGCCATCAGCATCACCAACATAGTCCGTAATAGTCGTATCGCTGAAATAGCCGAGCCAGTCATTTACCCATTCCATTGCATTCCCAACCATATCACATGGACGGTCTTTTTTCGCAGTAGCGGTACATACATCATGAAGCTCGTTATTCGAATTGGCGGCAGTCCAGCCCGTTTCATCCGAATAAATCCCCGCCACATACACCCATTCCGCTTCGGTAGGCAGGCGATACCCATCGACTTCGGGGTGATACGCGAACCCTTCCAGGCTCGTGCAATGATTATCCCTATCAAAAACAGACGAAGCATATGTGTATACGGTATCAAAGCCTTCCGCCTTGCTGCGGGCATTTGCAAACAGCACCGCATCGAAATAGGTCAAGTTAGTCGCAGGCACATTATCACCAGCACATTCCAGCGAAAGACCTATTCCAGGTTTCATCAGGCTATTGAATTCCCCGCAGGTCACTTCGTGCCGGCCAATCGAGAACGCGTAATCGAAATTCACCTGCATCTGTGGGCGTTCATTCGGCCTTGCCAACATATCGTTCGTTCCTAGAGCCACCTGAGAATCCCGAGAATCTATGCAAAGCATTCCCGAAAGGGGTTCCGTTCCGCACTTATCAAAAACATCACCCGACGGGCCCGTTCCAACGGAATTGGAGCAAGAGTAAAAAAGGATCGCAAATAAAATAAATAGGCCAAACCGCATTGTTCCTAAAATAGCAAATTTGGCCGGAAAATCCCCATCATAAGAGGGCTAGATGTTATCGGGCAAGCGACTTTTAGCTATTTCCTGATTGTTTTTTATCCCAGGATATTCCGGAAACAAGTCTTCAGCAAGCCTATACCAGCGCAAGGCGCGGGTCGGTTCCGTTTCCAGGTACAGATTACCTATGTCAAATGCGGCAAGGCCCGTAAATTGCGCAGGCGTAAGCGGTCTGAACTCAAGGCCGGTCCAATGACCCGCCTTGTACTTCTCGCGGTATTCCTCATCGGTGTAGGTATAGCCGCGACGGTTGGGTTCCAGGTTCACCGTCTTCGGTGCGAATCCGGCCTGCGCGCGGCCGTCATCCTTGCCATACCGCAAAAAAACGTGCCCCGGCAGGAGTATCGCCTCAAGTGGAATTCCACGGGCTTCGGCGACCATCATCGCAAGCCAAGAAAGTCCCATACAGCCCGACTTCCGGGTTTCAAGTACCCGTAGCGGGAGAATCGCATCGTGGGCAATGGACGCCTCGCCCGCCCCCGCAAACTCAATGTTCCAGAAATCCCACAGGAGCGCCTTCAAGGAGGCCAGTGGATTGTGCGTTACAGACAAACTACTGTCATAGAATGCAAGTCCCTCATGCCAATCGCGAACGCTATCAATGCATGCGGGAACACGGTTCTCGAAAGTACACGCCATCTCGGCATATTTCGCATTCTCGGGACGCCCCGTCCACAGCACGAGCGTGAGCGAGACCGCCAGCAAGATAACTAGCAGCGGCCAGAAAAAGCGGGAGAATATCGACGAGAGGCGGGCAAGCATCTTACCTTAGCGCATCCCATTCCATCGGTGACTGCCAGAAGTCGCGGGCAGTCATCATATAGATGACGAGCCTCTTACTCTGCATATCCTTCTTCATCTTCATCATGCGGCGGTATATGCCCGGGCCGCCGCCCCAGCTGGTAAGCACCTGCACATCAAGCCCTGTCGCATAAGCAAGCAGGGAACCTGGCCCGCCGCTCTTCTGGTCAACAGACTCGAACACGCCCGTGAACGAGTCGCCCATCAGGAGAATCGGTGCATTCTTGCCGCCCTTGTAGGGTTCTGCACCCTTGAGAATCTTCATTACGGGCAATGTGTCCGCGGGGTACTTCGCCTTATCGGCATCGGGCAAGTGCGCCACCAGGTCGCCCTCGCGCATGGTAGTCGTTTCCTGCATGTTGAGCGAGCCCGGCTGTGCGCCGGCATCGCCATACCAGCTGTATTGCGTCACGCGGGCGGCAAGCTGTTCCATGGCGGCAAGCATTCCGGGGAGCGCCCAGTGCGTGTCGTAGCGCTGGTAACTAAAGTGCGGGGGTTCGTCGCCGGCCTTGGCCGCCATGAGCGCCGGGTAGATATCGAGCACGTCAAGCCCTGCGGCAAGCATCTCGCGGGTAAACTCGCGACCCGCGGGATTCACGCAGAGATCGGCAGGCGTCCCTGCCACAAGGCGCTCACCATAAATTTCTTCCTTCACGGGAACGGGAACCACAAGCAACTGCACCCCGATGGAATCCAGGTAGTTCTTGAGTTCCAGCAGGCGCGGGAGCGGGTTATGCAGGCTATCCTGACCCGTTATCTTGTCTGCAAGCAGGTAGTTCGCATTGCGGCGGAACCAGAGGAAGGTCTCCGCGGGCGATGCTCCCGCAGTAGCCCAGGCGTTCTGTTCCTTCGGGAGTTTCGCGAGCGTCTTTTCCAGTGCCGTGCGGAACTTCGCAGTTTCCGCATTCGCGGGGCAGCTGCCTTCCAGCGAGGCAAGCGTCTGCAACCTGAAGGAGGAATCCCTGTCGAGCACGCGGTTCACCGGGATTACCTCGCCCGCAGCCGCAAGCGAATCGGCAACGGCCTTCGCACGGAGCTGTTCTGCACTCAGGCGGAACGCAGGCACCTCGAAAGCAATCCACATGGGCTTCCCCATCGGGTTTCCGCGCATCACGGCAAAGGGCTGCGTCTTGGAGCCATCTGGCCAGAAGCCACCCGGTGTATGCGGTTCCAGGTCAGTGTTGAGCGTCGGGTACCAATAAGAAGAAAGCGTGCGCGCCCAGTTCATGGCATCATCCGCATTCATCTCGGCGGTCAGGTAGTAGTTGACAACTTCGGCAGTCTCGCCACGCGATGCATACTTCAGCCTTCCATAGAACGCTGTTCGCCCCGTCCACGGTGCGGGCATTACCTCTGCCCACCACTCGACGGAACCATCACTCATCGGGACACCCCAGAGGCGGCTTACGCTCTGGAAAGCACGGAAAACCTCGGGTTCGTTCCACTTGACCGCCTCGACAGCACCGAGCATCTGGGCAAGCGAATCGCTTCCCGTCTGTGCATAGAGTATCTTGGAAAGCGGTTCCCAGGCCATAGGCTGGCGACCTGCCACAGCCGCGGGCTCGTATTCCGAAAGCGAGTCCAGCATGGGGAACGGGTATTCCGGCAACTTCGCCTGCGACATCTTGCCCGCATAGTTCTCGGGCTTTTCGTCCTTGCCCGCAAGGCGAATCGGATTCACAAAGTAAGCAGCAAAATCAAGAGCCGCAAGCGTCGGCTTCTCCACAACTCGCACCTGCCTGTCGGCATCCACGATCTTCATCTCGAACATGGTCGTAGGGACCATAGAATCTGGCGGCAGTACCGTCACACCTGACACACTTGCAGGTGCTTCCGTCGATTCCGTCGCGGGCTTCGGAGAATCACCCGAGGCGCAGGCAGACAATACAAACGAAAAAGATGCAAGTGCAGCGCCCGCCAAAAGAGCGCCGCCTCTACGCGAAAAAACACGGGTCATGGGTTCTCCCGATTACCTTATGTCTTGTTAGAATCTTCGCCGTGGCCCGATTCCTTGGCCTTCAAGGATTCGATACGGCGCTCCAGGAGTTCCTGCACCTGCGGGAGCAGCGAGCCCTTCACGCGTTCCAGGTAAAGGCACTGCAGCTGAATCATGCGGTCACGATGCCTGCCCGCATGTTCCTGGATCCAGTTGCTCACCGCCGCCTGGCGGTTCTCGAGCTGGCTACGCAGCGTCTGCTGAATAAACGTCCTCTGGACTTCCATGTAGCGCTGCATGTTGAATGGGAGGCGGTACGTGCGGATAAACTGCTTCAGGAGTTCCAGGAGCGAAAGCCCCTGCCCCTTGCGGGCATCGACAAACTTCTTCAAGTCATCCAGATGATCCCTGAAAAAAGGCACAATTGCCTTATCATCAATCTGGTAAAGCTCTAGTTCATCCTGTTTCTTTGTCGCCTCGTCGACTGCCATACCTATAATTTACGTTTTCAGCGATTCCTGCGCTGTGATTTTCTTTACAATGAACCCAAAATTGGCCATTCCTGTGCCGTTTAGCACATTTCCCTGTAAAAAAACACGCCCTTCCGTACCCGGATTAAGCCTGTCGGCGGCAGCACCCCTGAAGTCGAGCAGGCTATCCACCTCGCAGCGACTCATGCCCGAAGGGGTCATGATTTCGAGTGCATCGTCCATGGAGAAGGGGTTCTTCACATTCACGCGGCACGAATTCGTCGCCGGGTCGTAATCGAGCACCTGGGCGGCGACGCACCCGCCTTCGGCGGCCACATGGGTAGACTCGTAATTCTGCGGGAGCGGTCCGCGCAAAAAACCGGGCATGAACCCGCGACCGTCCACAAACTTAATCGCCCTGCGGGATTCCTGCGGTACAAGTTCCGGCGACGCATCGGCACCGCCTTCCAGCGCCCCGTGAACAGCATCAATTGCCATGCGGTAGGCGCGTACCACTTGCGACAGGTAATAGACCGAGCGCGTACGGCCTTCGATCTTGAAGGAATCAAGCCCGCCCTTCACCAGTTCCGGGATAACATCCAGGGCGCACAGATCGCGGCTGCTCATGAAGTAGGTACCCCAGGTATCCTCGTCGAGCGCCACCGGAGGGAGTTCCGGGCGGTCCGTGCGCTGCAGGCTGAACTCGCCCTCGTGTTCACGATAATCCTCGACCTGTGGGCCGGAATTGGCATACAGGCGGTAAGGCATGCGGCAACTGTTATCGCAGGCACCCTGGTTCGCGTCACGGTGGGTTACCCAGTTGCTAAGCATGCAGCGGCCCGACATGGCCATGCACACCGCCCCGTGAACGAACACTTCCAGTTCAAGGTCCGGTAACTTTTCCTTTATCTCTAAAATTTCAGACAAGCGAAGTTCACGACTCAAGATGATGCGACGAACGCCCAAGTCGTGCCAGAACTTTGCGGCCAAGTAATTCGTGGTATTCGCCTGCACCGAGAGGTGGATCTCCACATCGGGGCGTTCCTTCCGGAGCCAGCCCACAAAACCGGGGTCAGCAACGATCAAGGCATCGGGCTTGAGCTCTATAGCCGCAAGCAAGGCCTTCTGGAACGATTCCACCTTCACGTTACGGGGAATCACGTTGCTCGTGAGGTAGAACTTCTTGCCGAGGGAACGCGCATACGCGATACCTTCCGCAAGGTCGTCCAGGTTCTTGAACCCGTTCTCGCGGGCACGGAGCGAAAACGCGGGCTGCCCCGCATATACGGCATCCGCGCCGTACGCATAGGCATACTTCATGCGAGTCAAGTCGCCCGCCGGCGCAAGCAATTCAGGCTTTTTCATCCGAACTACCACTTGAATCCGGCACGCAAGTAAACCTTGCGGTCGTCAATGAAGGTGATCTCGCCCATGAAACTCACGTACTGCCCTTCGTAACTTATCGCGGGCGTGAGCGAGTACTGCATTTCCGCCCCGTCAAGGAATTTCTTGTGAATCTTCATGTGGTTGTGGTGCGGGGTCGTATCGTTCACGGCACTCCCGTAATCCGTTCCCTTCCAGAACCAGGTATTGCGAAGCGACGCGAATATGTGTCCATCAAGCCTTCCGTACAGAGTCCAATCGATGGTCCGGCTGTTGGGGCCGCCCTGGTTCCCGAGCGGGTAACCCAAGTGTGCCATCTGTGCGGTATTCTTTATAAAGTGCGAGTAGACATAAGGTTCCACTCGGGCGTATTCGGCAATCGTACCGGCCTCGAGCTTGTGTCCCTTGAAATAGAAGTCATGGCCCGCCTGCAAACCGGCCATCCATGCCCACTTCGCCTCGATGTTATCGTTCTTCACGAGACTAATCGGCGATTCCATGTCGTCGAGGAAGAATTCGGTATAGAGGCGCACAGCGTTAAAGAGCCTGTAGTTAAAGTCCATCGCGAGTGCACCATTGTTGCTGCTCTCGGAGTAGTTGCCCTTCTCCATAAAGAGCGGTGCCGTAGGCACAAATAGCCATGGTTTTAGGTTATCGTAAAGCACTGTAAGTTCGCTAATGCCGATAGTCGCATTGCCAACTGCAAGTTCATAACGGTGGCCGAAGAGGTTACGCGTTTCGTCCTTATTCTTGTCGCTCATGCTGCCGTAAATGCGGAGGTCGGCATAGAAGCTCATCACGCGGAGCGGGCCAAAATGCAGGTCCATGCTGAGCATATTGTACGGGAGCGCGAACTGGTTCAAGGTCAGGTTGTTGTAGTAACCCGGGCCCCAGTGCAGCACATCACGGGCAAGGTCCAAACGGAACCAGTTGTAGTTGAAAGCGAAGTGCGTGCGGTAACGTGCATAGCTCGTGTATTCCACACCGGAGTTGTTCTCCTCTTTCTGCACTTCCAAAAACTCGCGGTCCCAAGACTTGGGCTTGTCCGCAGAATGGCCTTCATCATAGATACGGGCATCGAGCACGAACTCAACCGAGTCCGCATAGCCACGCAAGTATATACCACCATCGATTCCGGGCCAGATCGTATCTCCCAGAGTTTCTCCACCGCGGTAATCCATACCGCCCACAACGCTTGTCGCAATCGCAATCGACGGGAGTTTCGTCTGGAGTTCGTTCTTTACGCGCACGCACGCCGTATCACCGTCGTGGCACGCCACTTCGATTCCACGCCCCGCTATGGCGCCGCCACGCATATTATCGTAATAAAGGAGAGCCTTGCCTTCCGTCTCGGCAAAGTGCCTAATAAACGAGGTGTCACGCTGCGGGTAGGCAAAGAACTGCCTACCTTCCCCGACGGTCTGCCGGTGGTATTCGAACAGCATCGGCGCCATCTCGAGCGTGCGCAAGTTGCGCGTGTGTTCCGTGCCGATTACGGGCGAACCCGCAACCGCTTGCGTAGAAAGTAACGTCGTGGCTACAAAAGCAGCAAAGGCGAGTGTACGTGATTTTACAAGAATCATAACTGTAATTTAGTTTTTTCAAATTGCATGCGGCATGTTGTCAAAAACACAACAGGTCTTTTTCGGCAACATTCGTTCCGAACGGAACAAAACCCCCCGATAACTTTTTCTTTTTTCTTCAAAAAACGAAAAAAACGGGTTCAAAAAAGCGATGCAACTAGGTAATTTATTTTGTAGAAACTAACCCATTCCGGGTTGCTGTTTGGAAAAAAAGGGATGTTTAAAATGAAAACAATAATCAAAAAAAGGATAACTGCATTTTCCGTACTCGCATTCGGATTGCTCGCCGCATGTTCCGACGACAGTTCTAGTGTGCAAGCGCCTACTACAGGCGACAACAGTGCAAATGCAGACTCAGGCAACATCTGCCTTACCGAAGGGTACACCGGCTTCTATGCCGCCGATGGCGCAACGGTCATGTGCCTTGATGCAAGCGGAAATCTTGCCTTCTGGATTAACCCGGACGGCACAATCGGTGCACCCGTAGAAGATGTGCCCGCAAGTTCTGCGGCAGCGAATGTTCCGCAGGATCCGGGCACGACTCCGTTGCCTCCTGAAGAAACACCCGTCATTCCGTCTTCCGCATCGGCCACATGCGATGCAGGCACGGCAACCTTCCTTTACAAGCTTGCGGATGTTTCGTACTACCGCGACACCGATGGAGTAACATTCTACTTCGATAGCGAATGCAATAAGCAGTTCCTTACAGAAGTTGTTGCATCGTCCTCATCCGAGACCATCATCGAAGTTGCAAGTTCCAGCAGTATCGCAGGTGTTAAGCCCACATCTTCTGCAGGCAATGTGCCGAAATCTTCCGCTGGCACGAGCAGCGCGGTGGTCGTTGAGCCCAGCAACGGCAATGCCCCCGTAATCACCTACGCGGCAAGCGGAGCAACCGTCACGAACAACAATAATTGCGTACAAGTGAACGGCGGTGAGGTCGTGATTACCTGTGCGGGCGACTACGACTTCAGCGGTTCCTACACGGGTAACGACGCACAGATTCGCGTGTATTCCCCCAAGAGCGATAGCGGCGTGTACCTGAACCTGCGTGGGCTCACGCTCACGAACAATGCCGATGCCCCCATCTACGTGCAGATGGCGAGCAAGGCATTCGTTGTCGCAAAAGAGGGCACCGAGAACACGCTTTCTGACGGAAGCACCCGCACCAAGTCGTTCACCTACGTGAATGCAAACGGCGAGACGAAGGTGGATACGACCGGTGCCTGCATCTACGCTAAGGATGACCTCACCATCAAGGGCGAGGGCACGCTTATCGTGAAGGGCAACTACAACAACGGCATCCACACGAGCAACGACCTGCGCTTCCGCGGCGAGACCAAGGTAAACGTTACCGCAAAGAACAATGGTCTCAAGGGCAAGGGGCTCGTAAGCGTCGAAAAGGGAACTCTCACCGTCAAGGCGACAAATGGCGACGGCATCGATAGCGACGAATGCACCATCAACGGCAAGGATACCACCATCACCGAAGGCAAGGGTATCGTTATCATCCAGGGTGGTACCATCGACATCACCGCAGGCGACGATGGCATCCAGGCTTTCAACTACGTGTTCGTTACGGACTCCGTTTCCACCCCCACCATCAAGGTCAACGCAGCAGGCAAGGGCATCGTTTCCGAAGACCGCATCTACATCAACGCGGGCAACGTCAACGTGACCTCTACCAAGGATGATGGCATCCATTCCAACCTGAACATTTATTTGAACGGCGGCAACGTTACCGTGAATGCGGGCGATGACGGCATCCACGCCGATTCCGCGCTGCACCTCGCAGGTTCCACCGTGAATGTTGAGAAGGCCGCAGAAGGCATGGAAGCGTTCTACATCTTCGCCGAAGGCGGTGTCACTGCGACTTACGGCACCGATGACGGCTGGAATGCGGCAGGCGGCTCCGCTGACCCCGGCACCTCCAGCGGCTCCCAGTGGGGCGGCATGGGTGGTGGTATGGGCGGCGGCATGCAGAGCAGCAGCAAGGGCTACATCGTCATCACCGGCGGCTACCACTACATCAGCGCCTCGGGTAACGACATCGACGTGCTCGACGCGAACGGCACGGCCACGCAGAAAGGCGGCGTCGTCATCCTCGAAATCCCCGCCAGCAGCGGCGGCATGGGTGGCGGCATGGGCGGAAGGCCCGGCCAAAGCAGTAGCGGCGGATGCTCGACCAACATGGCGGGCGGCATGATCGATACCGACAACGGCTTCACCATCACGGGAGGCGTCCTGCTCGGATTCGGAAACCAGACCGAGGAATACCCGAACTGCAGCGCCACCAGCTACACGGCAGGCACAGCCTACGGGAGCGCGAATGCAGCGTTCGCCCCGAAGGGTTCGGGCAGCATGATCCTCTACGGCGGTTCCGTGACCTCCGTGGCGCAGGTCAGCACGAGCGGCATGCAGACGGTGGAATTCCCGAACGGGCTCAAGTACTACTACAAGTAGCGAAAGTGATTTAAATCACATTCCGGGGCGGGCGGTGCGCTTTTTTGCCCCAAAACCCTCGCAAACCCCGGAAAAATGCTATTATTGAGATTACTCCAAACCAACCCCAAGGCCAGGTAATGTTCTGCATTGCCTGGCTCCTTTTTTTGGGGCAAAAAACGGGTCAAAAACCTATATATTCATGTCATTTTGGTGACTGCGCGTCCACACCCCAGCAAAAAAAGGTAATTTAATAGCGTATGGTACCCCAGAACGAGGTCTCAATGTATTCTTATCGCCTTTTTTTGTGCTTTTTGTGCTCTCTAGCGCTCTCCGCATATGCCCAAGTGGAATTCCCGATGGGCTCCGAAGTCGTCAATGTAAAGGAAGAACCGTATAACGCCAAGGGCGACGGCAAAACCGACGATACCGAAGCTATCCAGAAAGCCTTAAGCGACCACCCCGACGGCGACTATATCATCTACCTGCCCCACGGCATCTACAAGATTTCCTCCGCCCTCACCTGGCCTACCGCCGACAAGCCCGAAAAGGACTACCGGCGCACTATCCTCCAGGGCGAAAGCATGGGCGGTACCATAATCGCACTACAGGACGACGTTCCCGGCTTCGAGAACCCCGACTTTCCGCAGGCGGTAATCTACACGGGCGACGGCCCCAATGCTCGCCAGCGCAACTCCATCCGCGACCTTACTCTCCGTACCGGTAAAAAGAACCCGGGTGCCATCGGTATCCGCTTCAACGCCTCCGTGCAGGGTACCATTAACAACGTGAAAGTCGCCTCCGGCGACAGTGCAGGCGTGTACGGCATCGACCTCGGCTTCACCGACAACATCGGCCCGCTCCTCCTGAAGAACGTGGAAGTGGACGGCTTCGGCGTAGGTATCTACACCGCAGGCTCATCGAACAGCATGACGTTCGAGCATGTGACTCTCGGCGGACAAAGCAAGTTCGGCCTCGACAACGATAACCAGATGCTCTCTATCCGCGGGCTCCGCTTCAAGGGAAACGCAACCGCGGTCTATAACCACGGAGCAGACGCCTCGATGGTGTTCGTGGACGCGACACTCGAATACGACCCCGGTAAAAAAGCGGCAAAGAATATCACCGCCATCGTAAACGAGGGGCAAATCTTTGCACGTGCCGTCATCGTGAGCAAGTTCAAGACAAAGATCAAGAGCTCCAAGAAAGCCTACAACGAATCCTTCAGCAACACCGAGATTATAGAATTCTCCACGCAGGAGAACCACCAGCTTTGCCACAGCCCCAAGCAGGCAATGAAGCTCGCCGTAACAGAAACGCCCAACAAGGCGGAGCAGAAGTCCATGTACTGGACCTCCATCAGCGGCGAATACGGCGGCAAGGCGAACGACGGCTCCGACGACGCGAAGGCCATCCAGGACGCTATCGACGACGGTGCGGAAACAATCTTCTTCCCGCCGGGAGGCCGCTGGACCATCAACCGCGACATCTACCTGCGTAACCGAATCCACCGCCTTATCGGTACCGAGGGCAAGATTGACGGCAAGGGCAAGTTCATTATCGAGGACGGAGCCTTCGTCGACATCACCATCGAGCGATTCTCCACGTTCGCAAGCGGCATTACCAACCGTTCCAAGCGTTCCGTGGTACTCAAGAACATGTACGTGAAGTCCTACGAGTCCGACGACCTCGCGACAGGCGACATCTTCCTGGAAGACGTTTCCATAGGCACGATACAGACCAGCATGCAGCGCCTGTGGGGCCGCCAGGTCACCATGGTCGGCGACACGAAGGGCCCGAAGATTTCGAACAACGGCGGTTCCATCTGGATTTTGGGCCTTACCACCAGGGACGGCAACACCATCCTCCACAACTTCAACAAGGGCTCTGCAGAACTCCTGGGCGTGAACGTCATCGCTAGCGACAAGGCGAAAAACAACCCGATGTTTATCAACGACAACTCGAGCCTTTCCATCGCGGGCCTCAAGGAGACGCTTACCCGCGGTAACCCCTACTCGAAGATTGTCGAGGAATCCCGCCAGGGCTCCAAGATATACACCCTCAAGAACACCGACCTGCCCCACAACGAATCGGGCGGCGTGATGATGGCCCTCTACACGGGCTACGCCCCCAAGCAGGGACAGAACGAACCCCCGAAGCCCTCGATGGACAAGGAACACATCCTGGTGCAGCCGGGCAAGCTCCACCTGCAGGGCAGCGTAGAGGACGACGGCCGTGGCGACGGTCTGTGCCGCGTGCCCGTAGCATGGCGCAAAGGGGCAGGCCCCGGAAAGGTGTCCTTCTCTGACTCTACCGAATACGAGACCGACGTGACGTTTACCGCAAGCGGGCGCTACAACCTGCTGTTCAACGCCAACGACGGCTACCAGGACAGGACGGACACGGGTAAGGTATACGTGTTCGATAAGCGATACACGACACTCGACCATTCGGGTGACAACGTCCCGAGCGGGCGCGGTGCCGATGCCTGGATCTCGATGTTCGATAACTACACGCCGCACAGCACCGACGAGAACCTGCGCGTGGCAAACGACCAGAACGATGCCGGAAAGATCTACCTGAAGTACGACCTGTCCGCACTCCCCGGCCCGCTGTTCGATGCGGCCCTCAAGCTGGAATTCGATGCGGATTCCATCAAGAAGCCCGTACAGTTGAACATCTTCGGCCTCAAGGAAACGAGCAAGGATATGAAATTCGGTGAGGACAAGCTCGGTGTGGACTGGAAGAGCGACGAACTCACATGGGAAAACGCACCCGCGAACCTCCAGCAGTCGGGCGGGCAGTTCAACATCCGCAAGAACTCCGGTGGCGGCATCGACACCAAGTACGCAGACTTCATCGGTATCATCACGCTCAACCCGAAGGCACCCCTCGGTGCGTTCCTGCGTACGCCCGCCCTCACGGAATTCTTCAAGAGGAAGCACGCCTCAGGACTCTACACGCTTATCCTTACCGCGGTGGAACCCGGAGAGACGTTCATCAAGTCGCGTAACGCAGGCAAGAACATGGCTCCCGCGCTCTACGTGGGCTACTACGACAACTCCCGCTCCGTAGGTGGCGAGGCAATGGACGGTGGCTACACCCTCTCGAAGGTGAACATCGACATCGTGAACCTCGAATGCAACTTTGACCTGACCGTGGGCTACCCGCAGTTCGTGCAGATTGAAATCGTGAACGAATCGGGCAAGCGCATGCTCACGGTCGCCGCCCGCGAACTCGCCGGCGAAAAGAAGACCAACTTCAAGTTCAAGGCAAAGGCCTTCCCCACCGGCAAGTACACCCTCAAGATTATCGGCGAAGCCTTCACCGCCGAACAGAAGTTCTTTATCCTCAACTAGGACAGCGCCACTATGACTATGAAAACGACAATCCTCGCTCTCGTACCGCTCGCGCTCCTTGTCGCCTGCAGCGAAACATCGCATACGAACTCGTCGTCCATTACCGACGATAACGGAAGCTATGCCGAAGAGTCGTTCAACTCCAGTTCCTCCATCAGCGAGAGGCTCGATATCGAATACCGCGACACGATTGCCGCCGGTGATACGCTCAACTTCTATATGGAAATGGCCGAGTGGGATACCGTCAAGGTTGAGAGGGATACCTCCAAGGAAGATTCCAAGGATTCCTCCTACCTAAAGAAGGTCTGCCACGACGACGTCGTGTGCGTCGACAGTGCGAACACCACCGTATCGCTGTTCCTCGGGAACTTCCCGAAGGGAACCCGCGTAAGCGTGCTCGCCGCAACGAGCGGCATGGAAGGTGATACAATCCGCATCAGGAGCGAGAAGGGCGAAAAGGCAAAGACGCTCAAGCCCGTCTGGAACGAAAGCAAGAAGGATTCCCTATACAGCGACTACATGTTGCCAGGCTCGGGCGCCGACATGCTCCAGAACCAGTTCGTACTGTTCAGCGACGACTTCTACTACCTCGACCTCAAGGCTAATTTCGACACCACGTCGCACCTGCGCGTCAAGGTGGACGTAGATACCGCCTACTACAACTACACGGGTGATTCCTCGCACGTAGATATCGACCTGCGCGACACCGTCCGCGGGATTCTCGTCATCGGCAGCGCCCCGAAGAACATCGAGATTGCATTCAACGTCGAGACCGGGTTCAGCGTGAACCTCTCGGTACAGGGCTACGGCATCAACAAGTACGAACTTACCGACAAGGACGGCGTGACGTACTCCCCCGCAGCAGACTCGCTCGACACGCTGCTCGTCACGAATGACTCCTCCAAGTGGACCCTAAAGCTCACGCCGAGCAACGTGGTCAGTTTCCTTTCGGGCCCGTTTGCCACATTCGAGGCAGCAACCCGCTTCCGCAGGCTGAACCAGGGCGAATACCTCGCCAACCCCGATTCCATCGTCTACCCCGGCGATACGCTCACCATCGTGCGCCCTGCAAACGACTCCACCAAGTACTACCTGCGCCAGGACCACTACGTGTGGCTCGCCGACCTGAAGAAGGGCGACTCGCTCGTGGTGTACCACGAAATGGACGGCTACTGCAAGTACATGGAATGCAAGGGCACCCCGAGAGCACAGTACTGGCTGATTGATTCCAAGGGAGATTCCGTCGGTACCATCAATAGCCTTGAGCACAGTTTCAAGGCTAAGAGCGACGGCCCCGTCTACCTGCGCTACCTGCAGCTCAATTCCAAGGCCCTCACGGACTCGAACCTCACCCTCAGGACGTTCATCCAGAGGCCGGGCTCGCTCGATTCCCTCAAGTTCTACAACGAGGCGAAGGAGACCACCTACTCTACCAAGCGCGTCGCCCCGGGCGATACCGTGAAACTCTCGGAATTCGCGTTCCAGACCGTTCCCTACAAGACGAGCTACAACGTCAAGTGGTACGTGCCCTGCGAGGACCTCACGACCCTCGGAACAGCCTCCTACATCAGCCAGCTGGAAAACTGCAAGGGCGAACAGGAAATATCCTCGTTCTACCTGATTGCACAGCCGGATGCCGCCGACAAGGACGCCCGACTCATTGCCCAGAGCATGGCAGACCCCCTCATGAGGGACACCCTGACCGTGAATGTGCGCTAAAAAGGGCAATTTTTAGGCGTTTTTCGGCAAAAAAAGCCCTAAAACCTTGAATCCGGCAACGGATTTGCTATATTTGCCCTCACTTGCAAGTCGCGCCAAGCTCTGCCAATTTGCAAGTTTAACCAAAGAGCTTCCTCAAAGAGGTATAATATGTCCTCCTTCCGTGGACCTAAAGGCAAGGTCGCCCGTTCCCTGGGCATTGCCGTTTCTCAGAAGACTCAGAAGGCGCTCGACCGCCGCAACTTCGCTCCCGGCCAGCATGGTCAGAACCGCAAGAAGTCCGCTTCTGTGTACAAGCAGCAGTTGGTCGAAAAGCAGCGTCTCCGTTTCACCTACAACATCTCCGAAGCTCAGCTTGCCAAGGCTTACAAGGAAGCTAACCGTCGTGAAGGTTCTGCCGGTGATAACCTGATGATTCTTCTCGAAACCCGTCTTGACGCTCTCGTCTACCGCATGGGTTTTGCTCGCACGATTTTCGCCGCCCGCCAGTACGTGACCCACGGTCACTTCACTGTGAACGGCGTCCGCAGCTTCTCTCCCGCTCGCCTCATCAAGGCCGGCGACGTGATTGCTATCCGCGAGCAGTCTAAGGAACACCTCCAGATCAAGGAAGCCGCAGCTAACGCTCCGGCCGCTCCGGAATATCTGGAAGTCGACACGAACAAGATCGAAGGTAAGCTCGTGAAGCTCCCGCTCCGCGAACAGATCCCGGTCAAGCTCGAAGAACAGCTCGTCGTGGAATACTACTCCAGGTAGTAGCAATCTCCTCAGACGCAAGTTTGAAAGACGCTCCGCTCTGCGGGGCGTTTTTTTATATCGGTCACGCGAAAACAACAAAAAAAAGAAAGGCCAATCTTTCGATTGACCTTTCTTTCTGCGGGTGCCAGGACTCGAACCTGGAGCGGGGTTACGACCGCTCGTTCGTCGTCCCTGGTGCAGAACCTCCGCTTACTCACTCGCTCTCGCGTTCACGCCCGGCTTGCGCTCGGGCGCGACCTGCTCACAACGGCTCCAGAACCGAGTCCAAAATTATGGTTAAAAACAAAAGACCCCTCTCTTACCGAGAGGGATCTTTTCTGCGGGTGCCAGGACTCGAACCTGGAGCCTTTTGGTTCGTAGCCAAACGCTCTATCCAGTTGGGCTACATCCGCTTGAGTGACCCCAAATATAGCATTATCGGTTGAATTGTCAAGGGATTTTTCTAAATTTGTTTCATAATTTCTTCTTTTTTTGAAACTACGATGGAAAAAGTCAAGCCCATACTCAAGTTCTGCCTTTCTTACCTCAAGAAACTGTTCACGAACAAGAAATTCGTCATTGCCCTCGCAGTCCTCTGCCTCCCGGTAATCCTCGGGTTCGTGACCGTCATCGTAGTATACAAGCACTACCTGCCGGAACTCCCTTCCCTGTCGCAGCTCGAGCAGATCAACCCGAAGCTGGTGACCAACATCTACGACATGAACGGGAAGATTGCGCACAAGTATTTCGTGGAACGCCGTGAGTGGGTCAGTTTCGATTCCATCCCCGAAAACGCGATTCACGCCGTGATGGCGACCGAAGACCGCGCCTTCTACAACCACTGGGGCATGAACGTCTGGGCCATTCCGCCTGCAGTCATCCAAAGCAAGCTGAGAGGCACGCAGATCCGCGGTGCATCTACCCTCACCCAGCAGTTGACCAAACTCCTGTTCCTTACGCCGGAACGTTCCATCTCCCGTAAGATCAAGGAAGCGATGACCGCCATCCGCATCGAGCAGACCTACACCAAGCAGGAAATCCTTGAGTTCTACATGAACGAGGTGTACCTGGGCGGAGGCAACTACGGTTTCCAGGCCGCAGGCAAGTACTACTTCGGCCGCCCGCTCGACAGCCTCACCATTCCGGAATACGCCGTCCTCGCGGGCATGCTCAAGGCACCCGAGTCGTACCGCCCCGACAGGCACCCGAAGGCCTCGCTCGAACGCCGCAATACGGTGCTCTTCGCCATGTACGATGCCGGCTACATCAGCAAGGAAGACTACCACAAGTACATCAACACCCCCATCGTGCTCGCCGAGAAGGAACCCGAAACCGGAGCAGGCCTCTACTACTTCGAAGAAATCCGCAAGTACATGGAAAAGAAGTACGGCCAGAACTCGCTCTACGCCGACGGTGTTTCCGTATTCAGCACGATTGACCCCGCCATCCAGGAAGTTGCAGACAGCGTCGAGAAGGCGCTCGTCACCAAGTACCGCAACGAATTCAAGAGGAAGGCCATCAAGAACCTGAAACTCGCCGACAAGTACAGCATGGAGCCAGACAGCATCCTCGCCCACTTCGACAGCGTCTACACCCTGTTCAAGAAGGAATACCTGAGCAAGGATACCTCTGCAAATATCAAGAAGTGGCGCTACCCGCCCGAGGTCCGTTACCACGATGTGGAAATGGCCATGGTCATCATCGAGAACGAGACCGGTGCCATCCGTGCGATGGTCGGTGGCAGCGACTTCAACGAATCCCGTTTCAACCGTGCCGTGCAGTCCCTACGCCAGCCGGGTTCCAGCTTCAAGCCCATCGTCTACTCCACCGCAATGGATAACGGAGCCTCCCCCTGCGACTCGGTGAACGATGCCCCCATTACCATGACCGACGAGACCGCGGCAACCGGCATGTGGCGCCCGCACAACTCCGAAAAGAACTTCGAAGGCATGATGACGCTCCGCAAGGCGCTCTACCGCTCCAAGAACATCCCCGCAGTCCTTACCGCATCCAAGTACGGCCTGAGCAACGTGGTGAACTACGCCCGCGCGTTCGGTATCCGCAAGGCACCGCTTGTCGCCGTCCCGAGCCTCGCCCTCGGTTCCGTGGGTGCGACCCTCCTCGAAATGACATCGGCCTACACGGTTTTCCCGAACCTCGGTACGCGAATCGAGCCCTACATGATCGAATCCATCGAGGACAAGAACGGCGAAGTCATCGAGAAGAACTCCAAGGTCGAGAGCGTGGTGATGAAGCCGTCGTCTTCGTACCTGATGGTGGACATCCTCAAGGACGTGAACATCCGCGGTACGGGCTACAAGATTTCGGCAAGCGGTTTTAACCACCCGAGCGGCGGTAAGACCGGTACCACGAACGACTACACCGACGCCTGGTACATCGGCTTTACCAAGCACTACACCATGGGCGTGTGGGTCGGCTTTGACCAGGCCGTATCCATGGGCGTGGGCAAGACCGGCGGCAACTACGCACTCCCCGCATGGCTCGCCGTGATGAGCAAGATCCACAAGGGACTCCCGCAGAAGTCGTTCACCGTGCCCCCCGGAGTCATTGGCAAGGGCGTCTGCAACATTACAGGTAAACTAGCAGGCGAGTTCTGCACCGAAAAGACTTACTGCCTCTACACCACGAACAACTACCCCGACGAAGTCTGCGACGGCGACCACTACAAGGTGAAAACCAAGTCTGCCGACGACGCCACGCTCTTCAGCAACAAGGGCGCCAGGGAAACCTCGCCCACGACAACGCAGAAAAAGACACGCAAGATGTTCTAGGCATATTTGCTGTTTTTTTAGTGTAGAAAATCTCACAGTTTTTAAACGGGCACGCACACCAAAGCGTGCCCAATTCCTTTATTTTCAAGGGTTTTACGCATATTTTGCCCTTAACAAAAAACTGTTTTTTTTCTATCTTTACGCGGAACTATGGAATGGCCGCGCAACATAAAATCCCTGACCACCGACGAGCTCAAGGCTTGGCTCCGGGAGGTTGGAGACAAGCAGTACCGCGCCGACCAGATCCAGAAATGGCTCTTCTGCCAGCAGGTCCGCAGTTTCGACGAAATGTTGAACGTGCCCCCTGCACTCCGCGAAAAGCTCGCCGCGCAGTTCAGCATGCTCGCCCTCCGCGAAAACCAACACCTGGTTTCAAGCGACGGCACCATCAAGTGGCTTTTCGAGACCCACGACGGCCACCATATCGAAACGGTCATGATCCCCGCGAACGGGCGCTTTTCCGTATGCGTATCTACGCAGATCGGTTGCGCCCAGAACTGTGCCTTCTGTCGCACCGCAAAGATGGGCTTTACCCGTAACCTCGAAGCGGGCGAAATTCTCGAAGAAATCCTCTCCGTGAACTGGTACCTGAAGGATAACGGCATCCTTGACGCGGACGGCAAAATCGCCCAGGTAACGAACATCATCTTCATGGGCATGGGCGAACCGCTCAACAACCTGGAACAGGTACACCGCGTGTGCTGCACGCTGCATAACCAGAGCCTGTTCAACATGGGCGCCAAGCGCATGACGGTCAGCACCTCAGGCGTTGTGCCCAAGATAAAGGAACTCGTCGACCGCAACACGCCCTGCTGCCTCGCCGTAAGCCTCAACAGCACGAACAACGAATACCGTTCGTCGGTCATGCCGGTCAACAAGGTGTGGCCCATCGAAAAGTTGCTCGAGGCAGTTGACGAATACATCAGAAGAACCGATAATTATGTGACATTCGAATTCGTACTGATACAGGGAATCACCTGCACCCCGAAGGCCGCGAAGGAACTTATCCGCATATGCGCGCCGCGCCGCGTGAAGGTGAACGCCATCGTGCTGAACGACGGGGACGACCCGACACTGCACGCGCCGACCCCCGAAGAGGTCGAGGCATTCCTTGCCGCAGTACGAGCTGCCGAAATTCAAATAACGATCCGCAACCCGCGGGGTCGGGACATCCTGGCCGCCTGCGGGCAACTTGCTTACAAAAAGGAAGGTAAATAATGTTAACGCAGAACCTCCCGGAATTCTGGGACAATCTCTATGCCAACGGCAAGGATTACTGGAATTTCAAGAAGGCGACTCCGGCCCTGCTCGAATTCTTCAAGCACCCCTCCTGCCCCGCTACCGGCTCCGTGCTGATCCCCGGCGCAGGTTTCGGCTACGATGCAGAAGCCTGGGCCAAGCGTGGCCACGATGTTCTCGCTGTCGATTTCGCTGCAACCGCAGTGGATGAACTCGACCACCTGAGCCGCGCCCACAAGAACCTGCGTTCGCTCGACCTCGACCTGTTCACGCTCTCCCCGAAGGACGCGAACCGTGGCGGTCAGCAGTTCGATATCGTGTACGACTACGGCACGTTCTCCGCGATCCACCCGGGTCGTCGCGACGAATTCTTCGAAGTGTGCTACCGCATGATGAAGGACGACGGCGTCTTGATCCTGTTCCTCTACCCGCTCATGAACGGCAAGACCCTGCAGGGTCCCCCGCACCCGACAAGCGAAGGCGAACTCATGGCACGCCTCGGCGGCGTGTTCGATGTCGTCGAACGCATCAAGCCCGTAAACAGCCTCCCCGAACGTGAAGGCAAGGAAGAAATCTGGCTCCTCAAAAAGTGCCTGTAACCGCCAAATTGCTACTTTTACAAAAAGGTTTTAAAAACAAGGATTGAACTATGGCAAAAGATTTATGCCCCTGCGGATCTGGTAAAGAATACTCCGAATGCTGCGAACCCATTATCAAGGGTACAGCCCTCGCTCAGAGCCCCGAAGCGCTGATGCGTTCCCGCTACACCGCGTACGCCAAGCACGAAATCGCATGGCTCAGGGATTCCCTCGAAGTCACCCAACGTGGCGACTTTGACGAACCGAGCGTGACCGCCTGGAGCAACGATTCCGAATGGCTCGGCATCGAAATCAAGCAGACCAAGACCGAAGAAGAAAAGAACATCGGCTGGGTGGAATTCAACGCCCGCTTCAAGCAGGGCAACGTGACCCGCAACCACCACGAACTCGGCGAGTTCCACAAGGTGGGTGGCGCATGGTTCTTCTACGACGGCCGTGCCGTGAAGCAGGAAACCGTACACAAGGAAGGCCCGGATGTTGGCCGCAACGACCCGTGCCCGTGCGGATCTGGCAAGAAGTACAAGAAGTGCTGCGGCGCTGGCAAGTAAGGAATAGGAAATGTTCAAAGTTTTCGTAGATGGCGAAGCAGGTACGACTGGCCTGCAGATTTATGAGAGACTCGCGAAGAGAACCGACGTCGAGGTGTTGCGCATCGCTCCCGAACTCCGCAAGGATACCGCCGAACGCAAGCGACTCATCAACGAGTCCGACGTGACGTTCCTGTGCCTGCCCGACGCGGCAGCCATCGAGAGCGCTGCCCTCTGCGAAAACCCGAACACCCGCGTAATCGACGCCTCCACGGCCCACCGCGTTAACCCCGCGTGGACCTACGGCATGCCCGAACTTTCGGCGGCCCAGCGCGAGGCTATCGCAAAGAGCAAGCGCATCGCGAACCCTGGCTGCCATGCCTCCGGCTTTATCCTGGGCGTGTACCCGCTGGTGGCCGCAGGCATCTTGCCGAAGAGCGCAAACCTTGCCGCCTACAGCATCACCGGCTATTCCGGCGGCGGCAAGAAGCTTATCGCAGAATACGAAGACGAGGCGAACCTGGCGCACAAGGCGGGCGAATCGAAGGCCATCATGGCTCCCGCCCCGTACGCGCTTGCGCTCGCACACAAGCACCTCCCCGAGATGCAGAAATACTGCGAACTTGAGAACGTTCCGTTCTTCAACCCGGTGCTTGGGCCATACTACAAGGGTATGGCCGTGACGGTCGCCATCTTCCCGAACATGCTCACGAAGAAAATCGGCCCCGAAGGCCTCACCGAAATCCTCGCCAAGCACTACGAAGGTAGCCGCTTTGTGAAGGTCATGCCGTACGAAGCAGCCCCCGTGCTGTTTAACGGCCGTCTCGACCCCACCGTCTGCAACGACACGAACAACGCCCGCATCCAGGTTTTCGGTAACGAGAACATCATGCAGGTGACGACGATTATCGACAACCTGGGCAAGGGCGCGAGCGGCGCCGCCATCCAGAACATGAACATCGCACTCGGCCTCGACGAAGGAATCAGTTTGGTCTAAGCCAAGCCTTTTAGATATTCTTCGACATTTAGATAGTTGATATCACCGAGCGCACCCGCAGAGCCACGGTATATGATGTTTTTGCTTAAAATTTTTCCGTAGCGGAATTCCGTATCAGCACATTTCTTTGCGTCCAGCAAATGGCGACATTGCTCCTTGGCAACTTGGTCGCTGTGCTTGATTTCGTAGATTTCGCAGCAGGCATTTTTCGAGTCAAACACCACCATATCGAATTCGCCGACCGCAAACTGCAACTGGAAAACTTGCTTGTCGGGCCGAGCCATCTTGGTTTCGAGCAACACGATTTCTTCCATCATACGACCACGAATTTCATCAAGGATTCGCTTTTCGATGGACATGCGTTCGGCTATCGGAATATTCTTGAATGTTTCGTCAAGCAACAGGCTCTGGATAAGCGCCGACGCCTGAGCATAACGAAGCCCTGGCTGCGAAAGAACCGTGCGCGACAAACGCGCATTCAGGTTCGACATATTAACCACATCGATATCGCAAGTAAGGTCCAACAAGTCCAGATATTCCTTAATCTCCGCACGATGAGCCTCGCCTATACCGACGGCCATTTCCGCCTTATCCCGTATCTGCAAGAGATGCTTAAGCCGTTTCGTGACAGCACTAATATCAACCCTATCCAAGATGTCTGTCGGCCAAAACCTGTCGCGGCGCAAATTCTGTGCAGAACGGCTCAGGTCGCCGGACTTAAATTTTCGAGTCAAAACATCTATCGTAAAGCGGTGGTTCACATCTTCTACAATGCGGTTAATCGCATTCGTCAATTCCCCCGCATCATAGAGTTCCTGCAGCGAGCGGAAATGCCCCTCGTGCTGATAGCACTTCAAGGAATGCTGGATATTTCGCGCAATGGCGGAATCCACATAATCGTCCGCGCTCTCCTTCGTCGCAAAAGTAAACTTATCCGTATTGTAGTTCGCGCCACCCATGCTCATGGTGCCACCGAACTCAATAAACTTGTCCACCCCCACCACTCCAAGGACATTCTCAAATTCACGATAAGGGATAAAGGTCGTATGCAGCAAAATGCAGCGGTCATAAAGTTGCTCGTCTTCCGAAAAGACGAAACCTAGGGAATCCGTCCCCGAAAGAACCACCTTCATGCCGCCGGCCGCAAACACGTCGGAGAAAAGCGCTGCACCCTCGATAAAATCACTGAGCATCGTCACTTCGTCAATGAACACATAGCGGTAGCCGAGCGATTCCAGCAACTTGAGATCGTGATTGACATCGGCAAGCGAGTGGCGGGAACTCAACTGGACAAACGCCGTCTTTGCAAGCATCTCGGCAGGCATCTCGCCCATGATTTGTCGGACAAGCGTCGTCTTGCCCGTACGGCGAAGCCCATACAAGATCAATACACGGTCATTATTTTCGCCATAGATATAGTCGTGAAGGGTGGCAAAGCATTCGCGCTTTTTCCACTTCATTACAGAGGCGAAAAAACGGGGCAACTGGGCTCCAGTTTTCACGTCGGTCTTGAAATTCGGAACCGCAGAATAGGCTACAGCGGGTTCTGCCACCATGCCCTGCAAAGCACCACGCAGGGATTCTTTTTGCGCACGCTCCGCCGCAATTTTCGCGGCAAGTTCGGCAAATTCCTCATCTTTTACACGACGGCTACGCTGCTTACCGTTTTCCGTCCACTGGTAGTAAGCGTAACGCTTGCCGTTGATTGTCTTGTAGGTGATTCCGCCAATACTCATAACAACCCGCCCTTTTAACTTAAATTTAACTTATTAAGTTAAAAAAGTCAAGAGGGAGGCATGAAAAAAGCCAGTCCAAAGCGGGCTGGCGAATTTTTTTTGGGGGGCGTAGACAATCTAGTCCTGAATACAACGGACCGAATTACCCACATGCTTATTGGGTAAGTAAGCATTTTTGTCGTAAGAGTACGCTGCGCTGAACCACGCATCATCGCGATTGTCAACAAAAATCATTTTGTAGACGCCGGAAGCATCGTATTCAGTAGTACTCCAAAAGCCGGTATCAATGTATTCTTCACTAAAAACACCATTTTCATAAAAGCCTGCAGGCAACGCTGAGAATCCATAGGAATCTATTCCATTGCCATCTTCATCCCAACCGCATGTGGATTTAAGCACCTTGCCCGCTGTAGACCATCCTCCAACGGTTCTAACCAGCGCATTCCATTCCGCCGTATCAGGTAGATGGAATCCTGACGGGCAAGCCGTTACTGCCGCAACCCAAGTATAGAGCCGACCATATTTGGCGCAATTACTGGCGCTATCATTATAGCAAAAGCTACTATCTGTTACATAGTTGAGATTTTCCGCCATCCAGGTCTGTTCTCCAATGGTCACAGTCTTATAGATTTGGCCATCTCGTCCATCTATTATGTTTCCAAACTCAACATTATCCGCAGAGACATTCTCAGAATTTTCAGGGCAAGGCACAGGTGTTTCACTAGACGGAGATTCCGCAGTTTGCTCTGGAGCATCGCCCTGGAGACAGCGAACCGAATACCTAGATAAATCACCATTGTAAGTTAGGCGAAGAGAATCCTTATTGTCTAGGTCCACGGCATAAGCGAAGAAACGACCACGACCTTCGGAAGCACTCCAAAAATATGCGGCATTCCCACCGTAGTCGAATTCGGATGCATAGCTGCCAGCGGGCAACGCAGAGAATCCAACGAAGTCTACACCTACGCCTTCTTCATTCCAGCCATCCATTGCTTTTAGAATCTTACCCGCTATAGACTTTCCACCAACCGCATTAGCCAAAGTGTTCCATTCCGTTGTATCAGGCAAATGGTATCCTGACGGGCACGCTTTTTTTGCTTCTTCCCAAGTATAGAGCCTTCCATACTTGGCACAATAATTAGCGTCATCGTTATAACAAAGGCTACCACGCATTTCATAATTGAGATTTTCAGCCATCCACCGTTGATTTCCAATCTTCACCGTCTTGTACATTCGTCCATCACGTTCATCTGTTACGGAACCATATTCGCAATCATCCCTATCAGATATCTTACAGACTGTCGCTTTGGTTTCAGGACTGGACGGATTTTCTGTTTGCACAGGGGCATCATCTCGACTATCCCGTACACAACGAACTGAAACGTGCCCTACTGTATAACCGCTAGAATAATAGCGATGAACAGCATCATTATCATGACGATCTGCCCCAATAATACCGCCATCAGAATAATCATTCAAGGACACATAGTACAGAGTCTCAAAAACCATCTCTGCAATTGAATCATACTTTCTAGAATCATAACTTACTTCAAATATAGTGCACATATCATTGAACACCGTATCCACCGTTCCCTCCAACACTCCCGTCAAACCAGCTCCAGCTGGACCATGATTTATTTGAAAACAACCTGCTGGCAAAGCGGAAAAGCCAAAATCATCCGAACCATTAGCACCATCAGGCCATTCTCTTGCAGATTTAAGCATTTTTCCTGCAACGGAATCCCCACCTACAGCACTTATCAAAGTTTCCCATTCTTCCAAGCGGGGTATGTGCCAACCATCAGGACAATCCATGTCACGCGGGCCAATGTAAAGTCTCCCATACCTAAAACAGTTGATTTCATCGTCACGATAGCAATGTGAACTTGTTGTTCCATCATTGTAATTCAGGTTTTCAGCCATCCAGGTCTGCGAACCAATAGTCACCGTTTTATAGGTTTTCCCATCTCTTGAGTCCGTCACCGTTCCTTCCCGCACCGAGACATTTGAATTGTTGGAAGAATCTTCACCACAAGCTAAGAGAATGATTGCCAAAAGGGAAGGCATTACTAGAGATTGCTTACTCAACATAAGACACCTTGCGTATATTTTATCATAACAAATATAGTTTCCACATAAAGAATGGCTAGCTTTTTTTGTTTTTCACTTGCCTTGCGGCATACTCGCCTTGCATACTTTTCTACATTTGTGGCATGTTCCTAGACGAAAAATCAATTGAAGTTCGCTCCGGCAAGGGCGGTGACGGCATCTGCAGTTTCCACCGCGAAAAATTCGTGCCGCTTGGCGGGCCCGACGGCGGTGACGGCGGGCGCGGCGGCCACGTGATTCTGCAGGTGAACGAGCAGTACTCCACGCTCCTCGACATGGGCAACGCCCGCGTCTACAAGGCCGAAAACGGCCAGCCGGGTGGCGCAAAGCGCTGCACCGGGCGTAGCGCCGAAGACCTTATCGTCTACGTTCCGCGCGGAACCATCGTGAAGGATTCCGAAGGGCGCATCCTCGCCGACCTTACCGTAGACGGCCAGAAGTGGATTGCGGCCCGTGGCGGCAAGGGCGGCATGGGCAACCAGCACTTTGCCACCCCGAAGGTGCAGGCACCGCGCAAATGCACTCCCGGCGAAAAGGGAGAAAGACGCGAACTCTTCCTGGAACTCAAGCTTATGGCAGACGTGGGCCTCGTCGGATTCCCGAACGCGGGCAAGTCTAGCCTCGTGAACAAGATTTCGAGCGGTCGCCCGAAGGTCGGCGACTACCCGTTCACTACCCTCGAACCGGTGCTCGGCATCGTGCAGACAAACGGCCACAGTTTCGTGGTCGCCGACATCCCGGGCCTCCTGGAAGGCGCCAGCGAGGGCAAGGGTCTCGGCCACCAGTTCCTCAAGCACATCGAACGCACGCACACGCTGCTGTTCGTGATTGACGGTTTTGCCGAGAACGCCTACGAGCAGTTCAAGGTATTGAAGGAAGAACTCAAGGCATTCCACCCGAAACTCGCCGAAAAGCCGTTCGTCATCGCGCTCAACAAGGACGACCTCGGAATCGAGAACGCCATCAAGGAATTCAAGAAGCACCGCCAGAAGGTCATCGTGACCTCGGCCATGACGGGCGACGGCTGCAAGGAACTGGTACAGGCGCTCGACGAGGCCGTTCCGCACGTGCAGAAGAAGAAGGTCGGTTGGGAATCGAAGGCCCTCGAAAGCAGCAAGGCCAGCGGCAAGAAGAGCGGCTGGGGCAAGAAGGCTTAGCGCATGGCGAAAAAAGAGCAACAGAGCACGCCCGTAATACAGAACCGCAAGGCAAACCACCTCTACTTCGTTGACGAAACGTTCGAGGTGGGCATCATGCTTATCGGTTCCGAAGTCAAGTCCATCCGTGACGGCAAGTGCACCATCGGTGAAGCCTGGGTCGACGTAGACGAAAAGAAGGACGAAATCTGGCTCATCGGCGCCCGCATCGACGAGTACCTGTTTGCAAACCGCTTTAACCACTTCCCTGCCCGCAAGCGCAAGTTGCTCGCGCACAAGCACGAAATCCAGAAAATGCGCAAGGCGAAGGAACTCAAGGGTTGCACCATCGTCCCGCTAAAACTATACTTTAAGAACCGACGTGCAAAACTCGAAATCGGAATATGCAGAGGCAAGGATCAACGCGACAAGCGACAGGATATAATCAACCGCGAAGCGAAGCTGGAAATGGACCGCGCCGCAAAGGCTCACCGCTAGTCCTCGCCATGCTCCTGCTGTTCGGCTGGGCATTGTCCTTCGCCGACGTTACCGCGGTCGATGCCGAAACCGTATCCAAGAAAATCGGCGCATCGTTCCACTGGTTCCCCGTCCAGAAATCGTTCATTCTCGTTACCGAAAAGGATACCGCGAAATTTGCGGTCGGCATCCCGTACGCCTCGGTGAACGGCAGCACCATCGACCTTACGGCAAGCCCGGTTCTCGATGACGGACACCTCTGGATTGCCGAAGAGGACGTGAATAAACTTTTCCCGCCCAAGAGCGAGGCAACTGCCGCGAAGGCTGAACCCGCAAAAGCCGAACCCGCGAAGGCTACTGCTGCAAAGGATGCCGCGAAGACAGTCACCGCAACCAAGCCGAAGAACGAGACCGCGGGCACGCGCGAGGTGAAAACCATCGTAATCGACCCGGGCCACGGCGGCAAGGACTCTGGAGCACTCGGCAAGAACGCGCAGGAAAAAGACATCGTGCTCGCCGTCAGCAAGCTCCTGAAGAAAGACCTCGAGAAGGCGGGTTTCAACGTGAAGATGACCCGCGACAAGGACGTGTTTATTGAACTCGGGCAACGCGCGAACCTTGCAAACCAATGGGACGGCGACCTGTTCATCAGCCTGCACTGCAACGCCATCGATGCCTCCGCAGAACGCAAGAAGCAAATCAAGGGCTTCCACGTGTACGTGCTACGCGCCCCCGAAAGCGAAGAAGACAAGGCGATTGCCCGCCGTGAAAACAAGGTAGCCACGCTCTACGGTGAAAAGAACGCGAAGGAGGAACTCTCCCCCATCGAATGGTTCAAATTGGAAGCGCGCCTCGAGAAGTACAAGCAGAACAGCTACATGTTCACCGAAGAAATGCTCAAGGCCATGGACGGCGGCAAGATTAAGCGCCAGGCCGGTGGCGTAGGCGGCGCCGGGTTCATGGTGCTCGTGGGCGCGCTGATGCCCGCAGTGCTATTCGAAATCGGGTTCATCAGCAACCTCGAGGACGAGGCCTACATGATGAGCAAGGCCGGCCAGGAAGACATCGCCGCACGCATTTCGAAGGCCGTAAGCACCTACAAGGATGCCGTGCACAGTTACCGCGAAACGCTCGGACGGTAACTATTCTTCGTCAAGTTTTCTATTAATCAGGTCCAGGCATTCCTGGAGGATTTCTTCGTACTTTTCCCGATAGAGCGCAGTCGTCTCGGGCGTTCCATCCGCACAGGTTTTGGTCTTCGCAACATAGCCATCAAACCAGTAATTGGACTCATGCTTCAGGCTCACATATCCTAAATCATAATACTGACCCGAATGATAGGGGAACAAATTCCCTTTCAGGGTCTTTTCTTCTCGATTAATGATACTATCCAGGAAGGCCTTTTTCGCTTCGGGCAATGTATCGTTTTCATCAAGGACCTTCACGATCTTTTCATACACTTCCTTCTGCACATCGGCAAGAACATCTACAAACAGCGCGAAGGAATCCTGTGGGCAGTTCGTGACCAGGTCTTCCGGTTGCGAACTAGAACTTTCAGCCACGGAACTAGAACTATGCGTCTCGTAGTATTCCTTTTCTGTGACGTATGCGAGTCCATTATCTTCCGCGTAAAAACTGTAATTCTTGCCATCGGAGCATTTAAGATACGTGACCTCATAATGGGGGCAGACACGGTACACGACACCATAAACCGTCTCCGGTTCATGAACGGCGCCACACGCCAAGAGTTTCTCTTCCCACTTGTCCAGAATCTTTTGCGACACCGTGGTATCCTTTTTCAGGAACTCCTGTAAATCGGTACACGAATAGTACGGTTCAGATGATACAGGGCAACGTTCCTCTAAGAACTGGAACGTAGAACAGGTTATGGAAGTGTCCCTAGCCAATCTAAACGGATTAGCGCTAGAAGAACTTTCAATTCCCGAACTAGAGGAACTAGCATCATCGGACGAGCCTATTCCGGGAAAATCCGATGAAGAAGACTCGGGTACAGCATCAGCAGAGTTAGGCTCCGCGGAAGAACTGGTCTGTAGCAAGGCATCGGACGAACTTTCCGGATCAGTACCGGAATTAATACCCGTCACGCTGGTCGAAGTATCGGAGTCGCTACCGCAACTTGCCCAGAAAAACCCCATAACGGACAAGCAGCTCAATCGAAAAATTCTACGAATATTCATATTTCCTCCTTTTCCCATAAAATATATTCTTTTCCCGGCCTAATGATAATTTATTCTAAATAATTTATGGACAAAATGTAAAAAACCGGATGCTTAGCGCACCCGGCTTTTAAAATTTCATGGATTCTATCGGACTTTCGGTCCTCCAGAATGACACGCAGATTACTCCGCGGCGTCCATGTCGGCTTCGTCGATTTCGGCGTTGTGGTAAACATCCTGGACGTCGTCGTGGTCTTCGAACTTGTCGATAAGCTTCAGGAGCTTCACGGCATCGTCGTGACCGAGCTTCACCGGGTCGTTGGGGACGTAGGTGATTTCGGCACTCATCATCTCGATGTTCGCAGCTTCGAGAGCCTTGGAAACAGCGTCGAAGGCTTCGGGGCTCGTGGAGATTTCATGCACGCCGTCTTCAGTGCTCATGTCTTCGGCACCAGCCTCGATCACGAGGTCCATGACCTGTTCTTCGGGGTACTTCTCGGCATCGACAACGATCACGCCCTTGTAGGTGAACGCCCAGGAAACGGAACCGGATTCACCCATGGAACCGTTGTTCTTGTTGAAGATGTTGCGGATTTCGGCAACGGTACGGACCTTGTTGTCGGTCAGGCACTGCACCATGATGGCGATGCCGGCCGGGCCGCGTCCTTCGTACAGCGGCTCCGTCATTTCGGTACCGGAGTTGGCACCCGTACCCTTGGCGATGGCACTTTCGATGTTCTTAGTCGGCAAGCTCTGGCTCTTGGACTTGAGGATCGCCGCGCGGAGACGGGGGTTGGCGTCAGGGTTTCCGCCGCCGAGTTTGGCAGCAATGGAAATTTCCTTAATCAACTTGTTCCAAGCCTTGGCGCGAGCAACGTCAGTCTTGGCTTTCTTGCGTTTGGTGGTGGCCCATTTGGAGTGACCGGACATAGATTACCTCTGATTATTCAGGTTTTTGTGAAACTTATTTTTTCTTCTTCATCATGAGACAGCGCTTCTTCTCCTTGGGAGTCAAGCTCGGATCATCGCATTCATCCTCGCTCCTAGAAGCCTTCTTCTTCTTTTTCTTCTTCGGCTGATCGTCCTCGTCAGCCATATCCTTCATGCGCTGCTTCTTCTTCTCGGAAACAGACATCTCGGAAGTTTCCTCCGATGCTGCGCTCTTCTTGCGCTTCATCGCCTTGAGCTTGCCCTTGTCCATCGGGTCGGCAGAAGCCTTCGTGATGGCTCTCTCGTACTTGCCGCCCCAGATGTTGCCGAGCAGCGAGCCCGAGGAAAGGGCGTCGTTCAGGCCCGACTTGGACCAGTCGTCATCGACCGGCGGCAGCAACTTGAACTTGAGGTTGCGAATCGTGGTCGGTTCGTCATCAAAGTAAAGCATGATGTCGAAAAGGCCTACCTGGTATTCCTCACCGTTCACTTCCACCGGGGAATTGTCGATGTAGGCAAGCACTGCATAGAGGTCGCCCTCAAAGAGTGCCTCGCGAATGGATTCCGCATCGCCTGTCGGGGAACGGACTTCACCAATAGCCTGGAAAGCCCACGGAGCAACGTCCACCTTCAAGGAGAACTTGAGGTAGCCGGGCTTGTCGCTATCCTTCAGCTTCAGGAGCGCTCCGGAGAACGCCTGGAATTTCGGCTTAATAGAACCTTCCTGTGCAAAGCCGGCCATGACCAGCGCAAGCACAAGCATCATCATTATCTTTTTCATAGAACCTATCCTTTTCCCCAATCTAAAAGTTAATTCTTGAAAAACAGAGCCTTCGCAGCCTCGAACATCGGGTCCTTTTCGTCCGGTTCGCGGCATTCGGTGTAGATACGCACCTTCGGTTCGGTACCCGACGGACGCACGAGCATCCAGGAGTCGTCTTCGAAGATGACCTTCACGCCATCGAGCGTGAGGAGCTGCTTCACGGTCTTCTCGTTCTTGCCGACCATGACCTTGGCACCCGGCTTGGCGATATCGGCGATGGCATCGACCTTGGCCTTGAGCGGGGCACCCACGAGGGACTTGTCCACTTCGAAGCCAGAACGGGTCGGGTAGAAGCGACCATATTCTTCATAGAGGGCGTCGAGGTATTCACCGAGGTTCTTGCCGGTAACGGCCATGATTTCGAGAGCGATGAGGAGGCCGAACTGGGCATCCTTCTCGAGCGTATTGTTGAGGCCGGAGATACCGTCGGATTCTTCGAACGCGACGAGGGCCTTCTGCTTGGCGTTGCGGCTGAGCCAGGGGCGGAAGTTCTTGAAGCCCACCGGAGTTTCCATCACAGGCACGCCGAGTTTTTCGGCAATGATGTTCACGAAGTTGGAGGTCGCGACGGACTTGGCCACGCAGCCCTGTTCCTTGCGCCAGGTTGCCATGTAGTGGAACGCGATGGCACCGAACTGGTTCATGTCAATTTCGCGCGTACCGTCGTAGAAGCGGATGCGGTCGCCATCCGGGTCGAAAATCGCACCCAGGCGGAACTCGCTCTTGCTGTCGTCGAGGACCTTGCGGACCTTCTCGAGGTTCTTGCTGGACGGTTCCGGGGCGATGCCGCCGAACAGGGAGTCATCCTCGTTGCGGAGCGTGATGAGGCATTCCGGATTGTCGAGGAGGGCGGCCGGGCGACGGCGGGTAGAGCCGTGCACGTGGT
>JAGAAW010000003.1 GCA_017615055.1 Fibrobacter sp. | reverse complement strand
GGAAATCTTCGCCGCGTTCGGCATAGATAACTCCGGCTTCAAGGGCTTCGCGGAAGACTACAACATCCTCGAGGAAGGCGACGGCAACGCGGCATTGCTCGCGATCTCCGCGCTCCTCCAGGGCGACCGCAACGAATCCCAGCTCACCGCAGTCCTCGCCGCACTGAGCGTGGACCTCGGCGACAACGGCGTGTGGGACAACAAGCAGCAGCGTGCAGAGATTGCTGACTGGGCGATGAAGAAGGATATCGATGGCGGGCTCCCCTCCATCCGTGCGAACATCAAGGGCTGGAAGCTGCGCGAAGGCGAACCGCCCGCATTCGAGGGCCACTTCCGCAACTTCTGGATGCAGGAACTCGGCGTGGACGAATGTACCAAGGATAACGCGGGTGCACTCTTCGCAATCAAGAACGCCAACTCGGAATTCTATGCCGCGAAGGACTCCGTATTTACCGAAAACGACCGCAGCCTGTTACGCCTGATATGCGATGCTTCCGGGGAGACCCCCGCATGGCGTTACGCCACCGACATCGAGAAGGATACCGCAGCGTTTGCCACGGCGGGCGAGGTTAATGTTTCTTATGGCAAGATTAACAGGGGCTTTGTTTACGTTCAGGAAGGCGAGTGGCGCAGAGGCACTGACCTGGACATGGACCTTGACTTTACCTGCGTTGACACTGTCAAGAACCATACCACCTACACGACCGACTTGATTGACACTACATGGTACATCTGCGTGACCGACGGCAGCAAGCTGGGTGGCTACACCATCCCGACGTCCTGGCGGCTCGCGAAGGAAGCCGAGGCTGACACCGCGCAGTTCGGTATTCCCAAGACCGCAGCGGATTCCATCAAGCAGGGACACATCAACAAGGGTCGCTTCTTTGTGTACGAAGAGAATGGCTGGCGTCGTGGTACCGAGAATGACTACCTGCTGGGCAAGGTCTGCTTAGAGGGTATGGCGAACAAGGTCTACTACATAAACGAACAGTACTACACCTGCACGAAAGAAAAGAAACTCCAGTCCGATGGCGTAATCGTCAACAACACCTGGCGAGTTTCTACCGCCGAGGAAGCGGACAACTACTTCACCGAGAATCCTGACCAGGATGGCGCCGTGAAGCAGGGCGACATGGACAAGAGCCGCATCTACGTCTTTGAAAAAGGCGAGTGGCGCCGTGGTACTGCGCTCGACCTCACGCTTGGCGAAGGCTGCCTTGCTACGAAGGTTGGCACAGTCAAACTTCAGGGTGGCAAGTACTACACCTGTACCGCAGAAAAGGCTGTTGACAACGGAGTCGAGATTGCAAACACCTGGCGCGATTCTAAGGCCGAAGAGGCGGACAATTACTTTGTCACGAGCGCGACGGAAGGGCAGGTAAGGAAGGGCGACATGGACAAGAGTCGCATCTATGTCTATGAAAAAGGCGAGTGGCGTCGCGGCACGAGCCTTGACCTGACGCTCGGCGAAGGCTGCCTTGCCTCGATGGTTGGAACGGTCAAACTTCAGGGTGGCAGGTACTACACCTGTACCTCCGAAAAGACTGTTGACAACGGAGTCGAGATTGCAAACGCCTGGCGCGATTCTAAGGCCGAAGAGGCCGACAACTACTTTACGGGAGCAGGAACATCGGGTCAAGTGAAGCGTGGCGACATGGATTCCACCCGCATCTATGTATATGAAGGCAACAAATGGCGTCGTGGCACTTCTCTGGACTGGATGCTGGGCGAAGGCTGCACTCTAGTCAAGAAAGGTACCGTCAAGAAACAAGACAACAAGTATTACACGTGTACCACGGAATCCGCTCTTGAAAATGGCGCTACGGTCAACAACACCTGGCGCGAGTCTACCCCCGACGAGGCCGACAACTACTTTACGGGGAATGGTACTGCAGGGCAGGTAAAGCGTGGCGATATGGACTCCACCCGCATTTACGTGTTTGAAGGCGACAAATGGCGTCGCGGCACGTATTTGGATTGGACTCTGGGCGAAGGTTGCATTGCGGCCAAGGTAGAGACCATCAAGAAACAAGACAATAGGTATTACACGTGCACCGAGGAATCTGTCCTTGAGAATGGTGCTACAGTCAACAATACCTGGCGGCTCTCCAAGGCTTTCGAAGCAGATATCTATGGCTGGTCGAATCCATCCAGTGGGGCTGATTCTGTCAGAAGAGGGAACGTTGACGCTTCCCATTACTATGTGTTTGAAAATGGTGTATGGCGCCTTGGCACGTCTCTAGACAGCGATGAGGGTCTTGGCCCTTGCTTGACATCAAAATTAAACCAGCTGGGGCAAAGAAAGAATGTGTCGGGAGCGGCCGGAAAGTATATCTGCGTCAATGACGAAGTAATCATAGATGAAGTCAGAATTCTCACGTCTTGGCGGAAGGCTACCAATTATGAAATGGATACATATCCCCTTTCGTCATCATTGTCAACAGGATCCTATCACGAAGGTTCTGTAAATACAGACCTGCACTATGTAAAGGAAACGTATGGGTGGAGACCTGCGACGGACCTGGAAAATGCAATTCGTATATGTTGTACCTATGCGCAGAAGAACAACGTCAAGTCAACAACTGCCGGAGATTGGTACAAGTGTACAAACGATGTCGGCACCACTATTGACGGATTCACTGTAGCATATACTTGGCGAGCGGCTACCAATATTGAGAAAGATACGGTGGGCTGGGGCACTTATGGTTATGCAACGGGTGACGTCGAAACCGGCAACGTCAATAAAAACTTGGTATACGTTTTTGAAGAAGAAAACAACGCGTGGCGGCACGGAACGACGCTGGATTTGACCCTCGGTATGGCCTGTATTCCGTCCAACAAGAATACATTTAAGGAATTTTCATCTGTAGAATGGTACAAGTGCGTGGGCGATACCACTGTCTCGTATGAAGAGTCGAACTGGACAAGCGTATGGCGCCGTGCCACGGACCTCGAACTCGATATGAAATATTGGAACGAACACAGTACTGAGGACGGAACCCTCTTGAAAGGTCCCTTTACTGGAATGACACGAGTGTGGGATAACAGTAAACTCAGGGAACCGAATGAAGTGGAACTCGGGTGGAATAAGGGTTGTGTGAAGGCTAAGTATGGAAAGACTGATACACTATCAAATGGCTTGGTGTACACCTGCAGTTCTACAGGGTGGTCTAAAACGGGAACATTTAGCGATCAAAATGATTGCAGTGATATTTATATTTCCAGTTGCAAGGTCTACAAGGGCGTACAGATTGGAACGCAGGTTTGGATGGCTGAGAACTTGAACCCCAAGTCGGGTGGCTTCTGCTATAATGACTCCACTGAGAATTGCACCAAATATGGTCGCCTTTACCGGTGGAGTGCAGCCATGGATTCTGCAGGGACTTATTGGCCGAATCCGCAAAGTAAATGCGGTTATGGCAAAACATGTACTGTTACTTATCCTCATCGCGGGGTATGCCCCACTGGTTGGCACATACCAACAATTTCGGAATTTGAAACTCTCGCTGCTACAGTTGGTGATATGATGAAACTTAGGTCTACGACTGGCTGGACGACTAGCAGTTCCAATGGCACAGATGACTATTCCTTCACGGCACTTCCTGCTGGCTATCTTGATCGGTATATAGATGATGAGGGCTGGGGCATATACTATGGAAAAGGCAATTCTGCGGTTTTTTTGACGGCAAATGAAAAAAATGAAAACCAGGCATATTATTTTGAATTGTATAATCATGGCTATTATTTCTGGGCCAAAAACAAATATGCAGGATATCCCATCCGTTGCGTCAAGAACGATTAACACCCCGCCCCGCATAAAAGCCTAAAAAATCAAATCGCCGACTCACACACGAGCCGGCGATTTTGTGTATAAACGGAACGTAAAAATGGCTGCCCTACGGCTTCAGCGCTAGTGCCTTATCAAATTTTAGCAGGCGGTGCGTAACACCTTGAACAATTCTTTTTTGTCTGCGCCCAGCGAGAAAAACAACTTTATCATCAGTTCCAGAGAAACACTGGAATCGGAATGCTCTGCCTTGGCGTACCGTGATTGGCTTGTTTGGGCTTTTGCGGAGGCTTCGGTTTGGCTCATTCCTGATTTCTTTCTCTTTTTGATTAGAGCTTTGGCGAGTTCCGCTTTCATCTCGACAATAACCATTTCGGCAGGGGTCAATCCGAGATATTCATCGACATCTCCAAATTTCCAACCTTTTTTTTCTAGGGATTCTTTTTTTGCTTTGTCCATACTTATTTCTCCGAATCGTAGTTTTTAAGCCTTTGCTTGCATAATTCTATGACTTCTGAAGGGGTCTTTGCTGTTTTCTTCTCTGTCCATAGAATCACGATTATGGCATCATTGTCTATTCGATAGAATAATCTCCAGTTTTTATTTTCGTCCCTAATGCGTAGCTCATGGCAATGAACGCCAATTGAGGGCATTGGCCGGCTCTGCGGAAGTGACAGACTCATGCCTGACTGTAGTAATCTCAATAGGTATCCAGTTTCAATTCTCGCCTTTTGGGAAAGGGGTGGTGTTTGTGGCTGCTCATGCATCCATACTAATGGTTTGTGTTTCGGACTCATAAAATATATATCAAATCTGACATATTGTCAAGAGGAGAACGTTTTTAACGTTCTTTGGTTATTTATTTCTTGGTAAATGACAGAATTCTGCGGAAATTCGCAGGGTGCTCTACGTTGATCACCTGGGGCCGTACTCCCCATAGGGTTCCTGCCTTCGAATCGCGGGTTTGTCAAGCCTGCGAAGGGAGGGCGGCGTCAAGCAGAGAGTTTAACTGCCCGCCCGGAACGAATACGCTGTCGGCGGGATTGATGCTATCGGGAATGAATATACAAAATGCCTTGCCGAAAAGCAAGTGCTTGATTTCCATCCGTTGCATCAAGGACAATTAGCAGTTGTCTCGGGTGCTGACGCACCTAGAGTGATTGAATGAAAAACAAAAGCCTCCAAAGGGAGGCTTTTGTGTATCGGGGTAACCAGATTGCGGAGCGGGCACTTCGTTTCGCTTCGCCCTTCGGGCTTGCGCAAAGTGCCCCCAAAAGGGGCACGTTTCTATCGGGGGTAGCCAGATTGCAAAATGTCGCTTTGCTCCATTTTGCCCTTCGGGCTTGCACTTAGCGCAAGCGCAAAAACACCTATACGTTCGCTTCGCTCACCGGTGTTTTTGTCGAACTGACTTCGCAGTTCTCTGGCTCCCCGTATATACAAGAAATGCCCCCAAGAGGGGGCCTTTCTTGTATCGGGGTAACCAGATTCGAACTGATGACATTCTGCTCCCAAAGCAGACGCTCTACCAGGCTGAGCTACACCCCGAGTGCGACAAATATAGAATAAATTTTTTGTGGCGATGCAATTTTTTGCATTTTGTTGGTCCTAACGGACCGGGGTAACCAGATTGCGGCACATTCACTTCGTTTTGTGCCGCCCTGCGGGCTTGCGCAGGCGCAAGCGCAAAAACACCTATACGTTCGCTTTGCTCACCGGTGTTTTTGTCGAACTGATGACATTCTGCTCCCAAAGCAGACGCTCTACCAGGCTGAGCTACACCCCGAGTGCGACAAATATAGCATATTTTTTCGTTTTCTTCAATTTTGTTGCTTTTTGGCCTTTTTTAAGCCGAAAACGATAATAGACAAGTTAGTATTTTTTTATTATCTTTTACATTCGTATATATTTTTGCCCCAAGGCAAAATTTGGAATAGAAGGAAAAACTGAATGAAGATTGTATTGCCTGTCGCCGGAAATGGTCTGAGACTCCGTCCGTACACCGAGGATCGCCCCAAGTGCCTGCTGCCTTTGGCCGGCAAGACAATTATCGACTGGATTGTCGAAGACGCTTCGTGCCTCAAGCCTTCCGAGACCATTTTTATTACCGGCTACAAGGCCGAGAAGATGGACGAGTACCTCAAGACGAAACCCGAATGGGGCGCTGTCCGTACGGTAATCCAGTCCAATCCGCAGGGCCTGGGCGAGGCTGTGAGCCTTGCGCTCCCGTACGTGAACGACGACGAACCGCTCTTGATTATCTTGGGCGACACGCTTTTCGAGGCCGACCTGAATATCCTGAACGATGCGCAGGAAAATATCCTCTACACCTACAAGGTCGAGGACCCGAAGCGCTTTGGCGTTGCCGTGGTGGGTGAGGATGGCCTGATTGACCGCCTGGTTGAGAAGCCGCAGGAATTCGTGAGCGACGAGGCCATCGTGGGCATTTACTACATCAAGGACGTGAAGGCGCTGAAGGCTGCCCTCAAGTACCTGATGGATAACGATATTCGCACCAAGAACGAGTTCCAGTTGACGGATGCGCTCGAGATGATGATTGAGCAGGGCTGCAAGTTCAAGACGGCTCCGGTTTCCCGCTGGCTCGATTGCGGGCTCGTGGAAACTCTCCTGGATACGAATGCGCATATCCTGAAGCGTAACGACAACTCCAAGGATGTGAACGTTCCGGGAGTGGAAATCATTCCGCCGTGCTATATCGGCAAGAACGCGAAGATTCACGGCTGCAAGATTGGCCCGTTTGTCGCAATCGGTGACGACTGCGAGCTTTCCGGAGTCGAAATCCGCGACGCGATTGTCTGGAACGGCGTGAAGATTTCGAGCGGCGTCGTGAAGAACGCCGTGGTGCACAAGTAGTCTTCTGCAAATTCTTGTTTTCGCCCCGCCTTGTGCGGGGCTTTTTTGTGGGATAAAATGCCCCGTGTGGGGTATTTTGGACCGCTTTTTGGCACGCGTAAAAATGGAATTTACCTTAAGTTACGTAGGTGGCGGTTTCTGGGGCGTATATTTAGAGCGTATGGGAGAACGTTAACCAAAAAAAGGAGTGAAAATGAACTTCAAGAAACTTGCTTTGGCCCTCTCCCTTACGGCGGCCTTCACTTACATGGGATGCGAAGATTCCACGAGCGCTCCCGCAACCGGTGGCGACGATCAGCCGACACTCTCGAGTGCATCGACTGGCGATGAGGGTGGCGAACCGGCCGCTTCCAGTGCTTCTACTGGCGATGAAGGCGGTGAACCGGCTGCAGCTTCTAGTGACGCCAAGGCAGAATCTACGGATTCGGGCGATGTTCCCCCGGCAAGTTCTGCCGATCCTGGCACGATTCCTGCATTTGACTCGACCTTCACGTTTGACAGCACTGCTTACGCTAGCGCGATGAAGTGCGATGAGGAAGGGGCCACCAAGGAACAGTACGGCATGACGATGACTTGCAAGGATGGCCAGTGGGCTGTTGATTCTGCCGCCCTTGCTGACATGATGAAGTGCGATGCGGGCGAAACCATGGAACAGATGGGCATGGTGATGACTTGCAAGGATGGTCAGTGGGCCTACGATTCCACGGCGACTGCGGCTGCCAACAAGTGTGACGAGGAAGGCGCCACGAAGACCGAAAGCATGTCCATGGGCGGTGAAAATACCTTTGAACTGAAATATGTTTGCAAGGACGGCCAATGGCAAATGGACATGAGTGGCTTTGGCGGTGGCCAGGGTGGCTGGAACATGGGTGACAGCACTGCCTTCGGTGGTGGCAACTTCGGCGGTGGTAACTTCGGCGGAGGCAATTTCGGCGGTGGAGCCGGCGATGTCACTCCTCCAGTTGCAGAAGAATAATTTGTCCTAAATATTACAGATAAAGCCTCAGTCTTGCGACTGGGGCTTTTCTCGTTTTAAAAGGAGATCTTTAAGCCTTAATAATCGTGTCCTTCGCGAGGACGACGATGCCGGATTCTGTCACGTGGAAAAGCTTCTTGTCGCGTTCCAGGTCGTAGCCGATCTGGAATCCGGCCGGAATGTGCAGGCCCTTCTCGACAATGGCGCGGCGCACCTTTGCGCCCGGGCCAATTGTCACGTTCGGGAAGAGGATGGATTCTTCCACGAGGGCGTCCTTCTGGATGGTGACGCCGGGGGAGAGTATGCTCTTCACCACGGTGCCCCCGCCGATAATGCAGCCCGAAGAAACGATGGAGTCAATTGCCGCTCCCTGGTGGGCGTTGCCGTCACCGGCAAAGAACCTTGCGGGCGGCTGGTTCCAGTTGAACGTGCGGATAGGCCAGTAGTTGTTGTACAAATCGAACGGCGGGTTTTCGGAACACAGGTCCATGTTCGCCTCGAAGAAGGCGTCGAGCGTTCCCACGTCGCGCCAGTAGCCCTTGGTGCTGGCCTGTTCGCCGCGCACGATGTTCGTGTTGAAGTCGTAGACGTACACCGGGTATTCTTTGTACAAACTAGGAATGATGTGCTTGCCGAAGTCGGTCGCGCCGTTCTCTGCACCCTTCAAAAGTTCGCGCACCAGGAACTTGCTCGTGAAGATGTAGTTGCCCATGCTCGCAAGGCACCAGCCGGGGTTGCCGGGCATTTCCTTCGGGTTCTTGGGCTTTTCCTCGAAACCAATCATGCGGTTGTCCTGGTCCACTTCAATAATGCCAAATTCGCTTGCTTCCGATACGGGAACCGGGATTGCCGCGATAGTAAGCAGTGCCGCGCGGGAGAGGTGGAAATCAATCATCTGGTTGATGTCCATCTTGTAGATGTGGTCACCGCCGAAGATTGCCACGAGGTCAGGGCGCTCGTCGGTAATCAGGTTGATGTTCTGGAAAATCGCGTCTGCGGTACCGCGGTACCATTCGTCGCCGGTACGCATCTGTGCGGGCACCAGGTCCACGTACTGGTCGAGGCTTGCGTTCAGGTTCCACGCGGCGGAGATGTGCTTGTTCAGGGAATCGCTCTTGAACTGCGTCAATACCTTGATCTTGAAGATGCCGGAGTTGATGAAGTTGTTGAGCACGAAGTCGATAATACGGTAGGTTCCACCAAAGTGCACGGCCGGCTTCGCGCGGTCGCGGGTGAGGGGCTGGAGGCGGCTACCCTGGCCGCCTGCCATAATCATGCAAAGGATGTTTTTCTGGTGTTCCCTGGAATAAGACCAACTCATATAAGCGATAACCTCTATTTACGCGGGCTTTTGCGCCCTTTTTGTGTATACATGCCTAATCTATGTAATTTTTCGCGAAAATGTAATGTTTTTATTGAAAAATTGAATTTTTTCGTAAAAAACAGGGCCTTGTACCCTTTTGGCAAAAAAATGGCCGAACCGCGAGTGGTGGATGGCTGATTTTTTTTGTAAATTTTACCGCGTTCGAAAAAAATCGAAACTTAACGTTAAACCAAATAGGAGTTCCTATATGAGTCTCACTCTCAACGACATCAAGCACAGCAAGATCAAGGCTTGGGTTGAAGAATGCATCGCAATGTGCGAACCGGACAACGTTGTTGTTGTCGACGGTTCCAAGGAAGAATATGACGCTCTCATGCAGAAGTGTGTCAAGGCTGGCCTTGCCACTCCGCTCAAGAAGAAGGAAAACTGCTTCTTGTTCCGTTCTCTTCCGTCTGACGTGGCCCGCGTCGAATCCCGTACGTTCATCTCTTCCGTGAAGGAAGAAGACGCCGGTCCGACCAACCACTGGATCGACCCGAAGGAACTCAAGGAAACCATGAAGGGCCTCTACAAGGGTTGTATGCACGGCCGTACCATGTACGTGATTCCGTTCTGCATGGGCCCGCTCGGTTCTCCGATCTCCAAGAACGG
>JAGAAW010000049.1 GCA_017615055.1 Fibrobacter sp. | reverse complement strand
GACACCGTGATGGACCTTTCCACCGGCAAGCACATCCACGAAACCCGCGAATGGATTATCCGCAACAGCCCCGTACCTATCGGAACCGTGCCTATCTACCAGGCGCTCGAGAAGGTGAACGGCAAGGCAGAAGAACTCACGTGGGAACTGTACCGCGACACGCTCATCGAGCAGGCGGAACAGGGCGTGGACTACTTCACCATCCATGCGGGTCTTTTGCTGGAACACATTCCGCTCACAGCGAAGCGCACCACGGGTATCGTGAGCCGCGGCGGCTCGATTCTCGCCCTCTGGCAGATGCGCCACCACCAGCAGAACTTCTTGTACACGCACTTCCGTGAAATCTGCGAGATTCTCGCCGCCTACGACGTGGCCGTTTCTCTCGGCGACGGACTCCGTCCGGGTTCTTTGGCCGACGCCAACGACGCGGCCCAGTTCGGAGAACTGGACTCGCTCGGCGAACTCACGAAGATCGCTTGGGAATATGGCGTGCAGGTGATTATCGAAGGTCCGGGTCACGTGCCCATGCACAAGATTCAGGACAACATGGCGCGCCAGCTCGAAAAATGCCACGGCGCTCCGTTCTACACGCTCGGCCCCCTCACCACCGATATCGCCCCCGGTTACGACCACATCACGTCGGCCATCGGCGCCGCTCAAATCGGCTGGTACGGCACGGCAATGCTCTGCTACGTGACGCCCAAGGAACACCTCGGGCTCCCCGACCGCGACGACGTGCGCGCGGGTGTGGTCACCTACAAGCTCGCCGCCCATGCGGCCGACCTTGCAAAGGGCCATTTCGCTGCACAGTTCCGCGACGACGCCCTTTCCCGCGCCCGCTTTGACTTCCGCTGGAACGACCAGTTCGCGCTTTCCCTGGATCCTGAAAAGGCCATGGAATTCCACGACAAGACGCTCCCCGGCAGCCAGGCGAAGGCAAGCCACTTCTGCAGTATGTGTGGACCCAATTTCTGCAGTATGCGCATTACACGCGCAGTCCGCAACTTTGTGGCGACTGGCGAAGTCGGTGACGTTTAAGGCCCGCGCAGTCTAAACCCCGCGACCCGCGCAGTTTATTAAACGGCGACGAGTCAACTTTTTTCGTATAAATTAAATAGCCCGCGAAAGCGGGCATAATTTGTATAGAACCGGCGCCGGGGATAACAAATCGTGTTAGTGATTGTCGCGGCTTTAGGCTTCGCTCGGGACTACGGCATCTTGCACGATGGTAAGTATGTCCGCGAAGCCCGTCACGTCAAAGATTTCCTTGATTTCGGGGCACACATTGCGGATAAACATCTTGCCCTGCTTGTTCATGACCTTCTGGGCAGAAAGCAGCACGCGCAGACCCGCAGAAGAAATGTAAGAAAGCTTTCCAAAATCAAAATTCAGCTCCGTGACGCCATCAAGCTTTCCCTGAACCTCAGCCTCGAGCTGCGGTGCGGTCATCGTGTCCAGACGCCCTTCCAGGGCAATGCTCATAACGGAATTTTCAACTTTCTTTTCGATCTGCATATTTACCTCTCTCTCTTAAATTTAACAATTTAGCGCTTCGCCTTTTCCCTGTACAGCGCCTCGTCGGCCCTTTCGAACAGGTCTTTCAGGGTTTCACCCTTCCCGCGGCTAGCCGCATACCCGATGCTCAGGCTCAACCGGTACGGGAGCGATGCCGCCCTCTGCGCAATCTCGTAATTGATGGCAAACTTAATGGCCTCGGCCGCCGCCATATCCGGGAGGTCCGCCACCAGGTTGAACTCGTCGCCCCCGAAGCGCGAAATAAAGCAGCCCTTGGGGCCACAAATGCGCTTGAGCACTTCTGCCACGGTAATCAAGGCGCGGTCGCCCTCGTGATGCCCAAAGTTGTCGTTTATGTCCTTGAACTTGTCGAGGTCGAGCACGAACAGGTACAGCGAACCCTTCGCCGAAGCCTGCCCCATCTTGGAATCCAGGTACACGTTCAACTGATTACGGTTGTTGAGTTTCGTGAGCGGGTCGGTCGAAATCATGCGGGACTGCAGTTCGAGGAACACCCACAACACGGCAACCATCATCGCGTATATCGAGAACGGGTGCGTCCCCGTGAAATACTCGAGAACAAAGAATATCAACGGCAGCACGCCGCACGAGGCAAGCGCCATGTTCAACATCCTATCGGAGTAGTAGCGCTTGATGAACACGCGGCGGCCCGCTATAAAGACTGTGCCCAGCATGTAGAAACTGCAGACGGCAATATAGACAAAGTAAATGCTCCCGCGGATAGCGTGGTTATCGGGGCTTATGCGGTAGATCCAGCCCTGCGAGATGGAGCCCGCGATAAACAATACACCAATCGCCATAGGGATAGACAAGTAGAGGAGGATCCGCTTCTTGTGCCAGAAATGGAGCTGCAGGTTATAGCCCACAAAGCGCAGCCACTGGAACGCGAGGAAAACGTTCAACGAGAGGAAGGCGATGCAGCAGGCGTGGTTCACCGCCACGGCGGTCGGAGAAGCAATCCCCTCAACATGCTCCGACACGAGGTCCAGCCCAAAAAGCACGATGATCATCACAAACACGTGGGTCAGGATAGTCTGGTTCGCAAGCCTATTGAGGCTCGTGCGGAGCGTCCAGAGCATGATGGCAAGAACTGCCATGCAGAACAGGCTTATCTCGGTATATTCAAGTAAATACCCGGTCATACCCGTTCCACCTTCCTGCGGTTCTTGATTTCATAGAGAGCCTCGTCCGCCCTGCGGCCAAAGGATTCCTCGGTCTCCCCCTTCCTGAGCCTTGCGTACCCGATGCTCATCTTGAGTTCGTACGGAAGCCCGAAGGACTTCTTCGCAAGCTTTTCTTCAATCGCCGTGCAGAGTTCATCGGCAGCGGCATCGTCCGGGAGGTTCGCAAACACGACAAACTCGTCGCCTCCATAGCGCGAAATAAAGTGCCCGCGCGGGCCGCATACGACCTTAAGCACATTCGACACAATCAGGAGTGCATTATCGCCCTCCATGTGACCATAGGTATCGTTGATACCCTTGAACTTGTCCAGGTCCATCGCAAACTGGTAAAGCTTCTTGCCCGGGATTTCTTGCTTGAACCGCGTACTCAGGTAAATGCTCGCCTGGTTACGGTTGTTGAGGCGCGTAAGCGGGTCGAGCGAAATCATCTCGCGCTGGATCTCGAGGAACACCACCACGAGGCCGAGGGTCGCACCCACGCAGAACACCGAGAGGCCCGGGTACTGAATCTGGACAATATTCGCAAAGAACGGCAAGAAACCGAGAGCCGAAATGGCGTACAGCTTGTTCTTGTTCACCAACTCACGCTTTTTCTTGATGGTGAAAACCGCGACAAAGAATGAGTAGAGCAGGTATGCAAAGATGAGGCTCACCTGCACAATATTGAGTTCGCCACGATGGTAGTGGTTCGCATCGTCCACGGTAAAGAACCACCCCGTCCAGATGGAAGCTACCGACATTATGCCGATAATAATCATAGGCAGGGCAAAAAGCACCCTATGGACATTCCACACCTTGAACTGGCTCGACGAGAGGAACAAGGAGTAACGGCTCCAGAAATAACAGAGCACGCCACTCTGTGCAAAATAGGCGGCGTTTATAACCTTGTTGAGCGTGGTAGCATGGCTAAAGGTCGATCCATCGATATTCACCCAGAGGATATCCAGGGAAAACAGGAGCAGGCAGTTGAAACTGATATTGAAGAATGTCTTCTGGTCGGCCTCGTGCATCACTCCGCGCTTGACCATGAACATGAGGATAGTCATGATGACAGCACAGAGGGTATTGACAGTAATATAAAGTGACATCTAATAGGCCTTGACGTTGCATAAAATAATAAAAAAAACACTCTTTTGACATTAAAAATGTGGCAACAATTCCCATTATGAGTGACCATACTCACATGTGGTTGCCGGTGTAAACATGATTTGTACCAAAAGCGAATAAAAAGCCCTATTCCGGATATAGATTATAGATAGTGTATGAACGTTTTTACATTGCACTAGCAGTGTATGGAGGTATTATGAGAATCACAACGGCGGCAACACTGGCTCTGGCGGCATCGCTGGCCACAACCGCATTCGCGCAGATTACCCCGACCCGCGTGGGGCCCGTGAGCCAGTATGGTCAGCTGATGACCGGCAAGAACTCACAGGGCAAGGGCCAGATTTACGGCAGCTGCCAAGGCGTGAAGGACGGTGCCGAAGTGCAGGTGCGTGGCATGAGCCTCTACTGGAGCCTGATGCCCGAAGCCATGGAATTCTGGAGCGAGGAAGGCATCACCACGATGGTGAACGACATGAACATCCAGATTGTGCGTGCCG